>CAVJQN010000021.1:0-9424 GCA_963651635.1 Agathobacter sp. | reverse complement strand
CTCCAGAGCCGCAGAGTCACTGTTCATATCGCAGTCAGGGCTGAATCAGCAGCTGATCAAGCTGGAAAGGGATCTGGGAGTACAGCTTTTTGACAGGAACAAGCACTATCTGCATCTGACCAAGGCCGGAGAGGTCTATGTGAGAAATGCCCGCCAGATACTGCAGATACAGAAAAATACCTACGCGGAGCTGGCCGATCTGAAGAACAACCTGACAGGTGAGATATCCATGGGGCTGACCCACGAGCACGGGATAGACCTGTTTACGTCGATATTCAGAGATTTCAACAGGGAGTATCCCGGCTATACCTTCGCACTGCTGGAGCGCATAGTAGCCGAGCAGAACAGTCTGATTCAAAAGGGACAGCTGGACTTCGGAGTAGTCATGCTGCAAAAGCAGGATCAGGCAGATCTCGGATATATAGAGCTGTTCAACGAGCCTCTCGTGCTCGGCATACCGATGTCTCACCCGCTCGCCGCGTCTGCGGCCAGACCCGGACATCCGCTTACATTTGTGGATCTCGAGCTGTTCAGGGACGAGAAGTTTTCGCTCATCTTCGGGTCATCAACGATGCGCAGGGTCATAGACCCCGCCTTCAGGCAGGCGGGCTTTCAGCCGCATATACTGGTGGAGACCGCGATGAATCACGCGCTCGTGCAGCTCGTGAGCAACGGCTTCTGCTGTACTATACTGCCGCAGAGCCGTGCCATGCGCAGTCCGTACAGCAGAAACTGTGCGTGGTTTCTGCTCACGGCCGGGCTGAACTGGGATGTCTGCATCGCCTACCGCAAAGGAATGCATTTCAACGCCGCCCACCGCTATCTCATACAGCTGGCCAGAGCCTACGGTGCGCAGACTCAGGCCTGCCTGCGCCGGAACATATATCCGGAGGATGGCATCTGACCGGCTGCGCCGCATGCATATACCCGCATGGCAGCTGTGCGAGGTCCTGCGCGCAGCACGGCATCTTTCGTCCCGCAGCCTTTGCAAAATACACGCAGCAGGCGGATACATATATGAGCTGATAGGCGGTTTTAGAGCCATTCCCGATTTCAGCTCCTGTACCACGGACAGTGCCGAGCCTTCATACGGCGCGGCACTGCCCGTAAATTGTGAAATGCACAGTACCGGAGCACTACACCGTGCCCGGCGTTGATCCGGATATCCATTTACTTCTCATCATTTCTCCCCCGTCTCTCCAGCAGCGCAAAGGACAGCTGCAGATGCAGTACGGTATCCCGACTGTCAAGCGAAAGTCTGGTCAGCTCCTGTATCCTGCGCAGGCGATACAGCAGCGTGGTACGATGGATATGCAGTCTGTTCGCTGTATGGGTTGCATTGAACTGCTGCTGTATATATTCCTTCAATGTTGTAAGCATGTCGCTCCCGGGGTGCTCTAAGTCATATGTCTCCAGTATCTTCAGCTCAGAGGCTATAAGCTCGTCTGCCGGGTATTCCTCGGTCATTTTCTCCATGCAGTACCGGAGCGCATACTCCGAGAATTTATGCACCCACATATGACCGGCATATCGCAGACCCATATTCAAAGCGCAGTCTGCCTCACCTGCATACAGGCCGATTGAGAAAAAATCATGAAATGTATTGCTGATACCCGCTATGAACAGATGCTCCCGCACGAAATACGGCAGCTGTTCCTGAAAGTTTCCGGGAGTTTTTTCAATATGGCACAGGCAGCAGATGCCGTGATTCTTTTCCACCGCAACGAGCTCCGGATATGATCGTTCCAGCATATGGCAGTAGTATGTCAGCGTATGATGGGAATGCATGTTGCCGTTGCTGACAAATCTGTATACTGTATAATCATCAGTGATCTTCCAGCCTTTTTGCTCCAGTGCTACATTGACGGCGATCTGACTTACATTTTCACCGTCCAGCATCTGTAAGAAAAGGTGCTGTAGCTCCCGTCTCAGCCTTGTAGCCATCATATCCTTGCCGGATGTCTTAAAGCAGATCTCCGCCTGCTGCGCCACATAGCTCCACGCTGCGCGGATCTCCGGCGATACAGCCTCGTTCAGTCCTGCAAACAGGATCCTTCCGGTATAGGTATCCGTTTCGTCCATGAAATTATAGTAGTAGGAAATCCGGATCGCACCTGTACCTCTGTCCATCGCCCTGTATTCCTGCAGGCCGTGCGCCAGAAATGTCTCGTCGAACTGAGGTGTATCCAGATACAGCTTGGAGATGGCCTCCTCAGTCATCCTCCCGTTGTCGTCACAGGCGGTCTCCCAGAACCGCACCTGACCCGGCATATCAACATGCTCTCCGATTTCGTAAGCCGCATTGACGATAACAACGCTTATATTCCAGAAATGTCCTGTCAGCTCTACCAGTGTCTGCATATCGCGGTCGGCGCATGCCGCCTCACGCAGCTTCGAGAGCCAGCGCTCACCCTCCGCGAAAAGCCGCAGGATGCTGTTGGTCGTTTCTTCTTTGTTTCCTTGCTCCGCGAGGACATAGTATGTTGGTATATGATCCGCCTTTGAGATCTCATCCGGTGTCACGATACATAAGCAGTGTCCCGGATATATGCCTTTTTCTGCATCCTGCATATACATATGTATATCCGTATACAGATATATCGAGTTGGTCTGTGCGCTGATGTCATGGCCTCCTATCAGTATCGACCCTATCTCCTCGATGCGGTTCCAGCCACCGCCGTGACTGACGCAAAAATCCCTCTGCAGCAGACCATCCCATATCTCCCAGTTCATATATTCTCTCCATTCCTGCAAAATGTAGTATCTGTGATGTGCAATGTCCACGCTTCGTGTATGGTCGTTTCCCGTATCTTGCCATATTCTTTGGTGTAACAGGAAGCTCTCTATGTGAATATATTTCACATTATATAGCACATAGTTCTTCCCGCAACAGCATCAGCATCGATTGTGTTTCAGGTTCCTTTGCAGGTCTATTTCATGAGAGTGAGGTGATACCATGAAAAGAAAGCCCTTTGATCCTTCCGAGCTCATCGTCACCGGCACACACACCACGGGTGCCAGATTTATGATGAAGCAGAAAATCCCGAATTTCCCGGATACGGAGCCGATACACGGCAACCGTCCTATCACGGAGAGAGAAAATCTCAAGCTGCTCTTCTCCGGCAGACGGCCGTACTGGATACCCTTTGCCGGATGGAGTATGTGTGATATCAACAATTTCCGCCCCCGCATCCATCCCGACAATGTAGTCACGCATCTGATCATGGACGGGCAGGAGGAATATCCATACACATCCGATGTCATGACCAGCAGCTGGTTTGATCTTGACTGGGTTTATGTTCCGATGGTCGGAGGCGCCACCGTAAGACCCGGCAGACCGAAGATTGAAGACATGAATGACTGGCACAAGATAGTATCCATGCCGGATCTCGATGCCATGGACATCGAGGGCTGTGCCGCCAGAGATAAGGCCTACCTTGATACGCCCCAGTACAACGAGCTGGGCATACTCTCCGGATTTTGGGAAAGACTGATCTCACTGATGGATGTCTCCGGCGCAGCCATAGCACTGGTCGACGAGGATCAGCAGGACGCGGTCAAGGAATTCTTTGACATGTATGCGGATGTGCTGATCGAGTATATACGGCGTATCAAGAGGTTCAACAATATCGACGGAGTGCTGCTCCACGATGACTGGGGCACACAGAGAAACGGCTTCTTCTCGCTTGACACCGCGATGGAGATGATTGTTCCGTATCTGAAGAAAGTCATCGACGCCGTACACGACATGGGTCTTTACTTCCAGATGCACAGCTGCGGCAAAAATGAGGCGCTCGTCCCCGGCTATATAGCTGCCGGAGTAGATATATGGTGTCCCCAGCCGCTCAACGACATCGACATGCTGTCAGATAAATACGGGGATGCAAATATCTGGTTCGGTCAGCAATTCAGCAATATCCCGATGGATACCCCCGAGGATGAATGCATCCGTCTCGCGGATGAATGGTTTGAGAAATATAAGAACCGCCGCGTCGTGCCTGCATTTGCCGATGCCCCGCAGGCATTTATGAACGAGCTGTACCGCATATCCCGCGTAACGTGGGAGAACGAAGATTGATGCGCGATCGTGTGAGGATGGTGTCCACGAATTGTCAGTTGGGTTATTTGTCTTGTACGTAGAACGATAATGCCGTAATACTGTCTTGTCCGGAGGACGCCTCCTGATAACAAACAGTGAAGAAGCCTCACTCCAATGCGGCGGAATTGATATTGAGGTGATCCCGATCTGGAGATGGCTCCTGCATCCGCAAGAATGCTCAAAGGTTCCTGCTCCTGTGATATAATCTCTCACAAGCAGGAAGCAGATCATGGGATTTATGGATTCAGA
Source organism: Agathobacter sp. (assembly GCA_963651635.1). Classification (GTDB taxonomy): domain Bacteria; phylum Bacillota; class Clostridia; order Lachnospirales; family Lachnospiraceae; genus Darwinimomas. Next base: position 5,076 of record CAVJQN010000021.1, on the reverse strand, counting down.
TTTAACCTCGGAGGCGCGACATGGCACTTGACAATAAACTGGGACTGACGGACTCCGCCGAGCTGGCTCGCGAGGAGGAGCGTATCAGCAAGACGAAGGCTGTGCAGCTGTTTGAAGACGGCATACTTGATTCACTCCCTGCCGGTCGATTTTCCACTCTGCAGGCGATTCACAGTTATCTCTTCGAGGATATCTACCACTTCGCGGGGCAGCTGCGCACGGTCAATCTTGCAAAGGGCAGTTTTCGATTTGCGCCCCTGATGTATCTGGATGCAGCACTGACAAGCATTGACGCGATGCCGCAGGCTACTTTTGATGAAATCATAGAAAAATATGTGGAGATGAATATCGCCCATCCGTTCAGAGAGGGCAATGGCCGCAGTGCCCGCATCTGGCTTGATCATATGCTGAAAAGCGAACTTGGCGTGGTTGTTGACTGGAGCAAGGTCGATAAGGAGGACTACCTCCTCGCGATGGAGCGCAGCCCTGTCAGGGATATTGAGCTCAAGGTGCTTTTGAAGGCGGCACTGACCGACGAGATAACCAGCCGTGAGGTCTACATGAAGGGCATCGACCACAGCTACTACTATGAGGGATATACCGCCTTCAAGACGGAAAGCATGAAGCCTAGACGCTGAGATCCGACACAGGGATTTCGCTGTTAAAATCCGCCGCCATGTATCCACCCGCGGCACAGCCACCCGCTGCTTGCAGTGGGTGGCTGATATTATCTCAACAGAGGATGTCCATCCTGTGCCACCCTGCTCACATCCGGTCTCGGCTCATATGTATATACCCTCGCCTCCTGCTGCCTGTCGCTCACGTCTTCACTATCTGTCTGCTGCGAATCTCTCATAGCTTCATCATCTGCCGCCTGCCGATTTCTCATATCTTCATCATCTGCCTGCTGCCCGTCGCTCACATCTTCACTGCCAGTCCGCTTCCCTGACTTCATATCCGCGTCGCCTGTCCGCCGCGCTTCCATGTCCGCATGATCCGCCCACAGCTCGCACTGCGTCATGACGGTCTGCAGCGCCTCGTCCTCACCCTCCGGCGGATAACGATGCTTTTTGAGCAGGCGCTTTATCATCATGCGCATCCCGGCTCTGGCGGACTCTCGCCGCTGCCAGTCGATGGTGCGGCTCCTGCGCAGTGCCTCTGTTAGCTCCTTGGTGATGGCGACCAGCTCGTCATTGTCATAGAAGTCCTTGATCGCCTGCGGCTTGGTGAGCGCATCGTAGAATGCCAGCTCCTCGGTCGTCAGACCGAGCCGCGTCCCCTCGCCCGCATCGTCGGCTATCTGCCTCGCCAGCCCCAGCAGCTCCTCGATGACCTGCTCATTGGTGAGCATCCCGCCCAGATAGCGGTTCATCGCCTGACGCAGCAGCTCGCTGAACTTTTCCGACCTGACCACATTCTCTCTCCTGTAGACTGAGACCTGCTCGGATATCAGCCTTTTCAGGAGCTCCACCGCTATATTCTTTTCCTTCATCCTCGCGACCTCGTCGAGGAACTTGGGATCAAATAGCGAGAAGTCGCCGTCTATATCGGAGAACAGGTTGATCACGCCGCTTGCCTTGATGCTCTGCGCCAGCAGCGCGTTGATGCGCGCGTTCATCTCCGGCAGCGAGATCCTGTGTCTGCCGCCCTGATTCATCAGCCGCGTGACGAGCACTCTGACCGACTCGAAAAATGCAGCCTCGATACGCATAGTCTCCTCGACGATGGAAGCACACAGCGACAATGCCTGATGCATCAGCAGCGCCTCTTTCAAAAAGTCCTCGCGTGAGCCTTCCTTGTCGGGGGCTACGATGAAGTTGACCGCCCCGCTGATAGACCTCGCACGCATCAGATCCGACCCGGACATGAAGCCCGAGTAGTCATATCCGTGGAATATATCGCGGCAGACAGCCAGCTTCTCCAGAAACTTCGGATATGCCGCCTTTTCGATATCGGGATCTCCGTAGTTCTTTTTGTCACGGGAGGTGTAGTCGTTCATCGCCTGCTTGAGCGCGGCAGCGATGCCCACATAGTCTACGACGAGACCGCCCTCCTTGTCGCCGAATACCCTGTTCACCCTCGCGATAGCCTGCATCAGATTGTGCCCCTGCATAGGCTTGTAGACGTACATCGTCGCCAGCGACGGCACGTCAAAGCCCGTCAGCCACATGTCCACGACTATGGCTATCTTGAGCGGGCTGTCATTGTCCTTGAACCGTCTCGCCAGCTCGTCCCTGCGGTGCTTGTTGCCGATGACGGCGCGCCAGTCCTCCGGATCCTTATTGCTCTCCGTCATGACGACGGCGACCTTGTCGCTCCATGAAGGACGCAGCCGCAGGATACGCTCGTATATCTTCATCGCTATGGTGCGCGAGTATGCCACTATCATCGCCTTGCCGGTGAGCAGGTCTGCGCGGTAGCTCTCGTAGTGGTCGAGTATATCATCGACCAGTGAGGCTATGGTCTGCTCATTGCCCAGTATAGCCTCCATCCTGGAAAGCTGGCGCTTGCTCCTGGCGATCACCTCTGCGTCGGCATCCTGCGCCATGATGTCATATTCCGTATCTATCAGGCGCAGAGTGTCCTCGTCCAGATGGAGCTTTAGGACGCGGCTCTCGTAGTATACCGGGCGTGTAGCGCCGTCCTCTACCGCCTGCGTCATGTCGTAGACATCGATATAATCGCCGAAGACCTCGCGTGTGCTCCTGTCCCTCATGGATATCGGCGTTCCCGTAAATCCTATATACGTAGCATTCGGGAGGCTGTTGCGGATGATCCTCGCCGTACCGACCTTGATCCTGCCGGTCTGCGCGTCCACCGTCTCCTTCAGTCCGTACTGCCCGCGATGCGCCTCGTCCGCCATGACGATGATATCGGCGCGCTCTGAGAGCGGCTCATGTGACTCTGTAAACTTCTGCATCGTGGTAAATATGATGCCGTTGGCACGCCTGCCCTCCAGCAGAGATCTCAGATGCTCCCTGCTCTCTGCCTGTATCGGCTCCTGCCGCAGGAAATCACTGCACCTGGCAAACTGCCCGAAGAGCTGATCATCGAGGTCGTTGCGGTCGGTCAGCACCACTATGGTAGGGCTCTCCATCGCCTCCCTCAGCAGATGCGCGTAAAATACCATCGAGAGCGACTTGCCGCTGCCCTGAGTATGCCAGAACACACCGCCCCTGCCGTCGGTCACAGCAGCGTGCTTCGTCGATGCCACTGCCTTTCTGACGGCGAAATACTGGTGATATGCCGCGAGTATCTTGGACTGCTGCAGTCCCTCACGCGAAAAGCAGATGAAGTTCTTTATGATATCGAGCAGGCGCTCTCTCGTAAAGATCCCCTCAAAGAATGTATCGAACTGCGCATACTGCGTATTTTCGTAGCTGCCGTCTCTGGTCTTCCACTCCATGAAGCGATCCTCGCCGGAGGTGATAGTACCCGCCTTGCTCGTCAGATGGTCGCTCATGACGCAGATGCAGTTGTAGATAAACATGGACGGGATCTCGTGCATATAGTTGCGTATCTGTATATATGCCTCTGACGCGTCCGTCTCCTCTCTGGAAGGGGATTTGAGCTCGATGAGCACGACCGGCAGACCGTTCACAAACAGGAGTATATCCGGTCGCTTGGTGCTGTTTTCTATGAATGTCCACTGATTGGCGACGATGAAGGAGTTGTTGTCAGGATCTTTATAGTCAACGAGATATACCAGACCGGAGTGCTCCTGCCCGTCCGCCATGTAACGCACCTCGATGCCGTGCTGGATATAGTCCGTGAAGATGGCATTTTGCTGCACCAGCTCGGCATTTTCAAAATGCTTCAGCCGGTACAGAGCGTCCGCTATCGCCGCCTCGGGCATAGACGGATTGAGCCGGTGCAATGCCGCCTCCAGCTCCTCCTCATACAGCGGGCTGTATACGTCGCGCTCCAGATCGGGAGCGTAGATATGCCGGTATCCCATGCCACGAAACAGCTCTATGACAGAGTTTTCATAGTCCGCTTCCGTATAAAAGGCTGCCATATGCGTCACCTCCCTGTCTTTCCAGTACCCGCTGCAACTGCCTTAACTGTTCGTTGTTCAAGAAAGGCAGCATCCCTTGAACAATCCTGTTATTCTTCCGGGCTGATTTCCTTTGCCTTTGCCGCTTCCTCCAGCTCCAGCGAATAGTGGTTTGTGTTGTAGGTCTTGCCGCCATCAGCTTTTGGGTCAGCCAAATATTTTCATCCTCATAGCGCATCTCAACGCTGGTTTCTATATCTCCCACGGAAGCGACGTAGGTCAGATATTCGGCGGTACTGGAGCGAACCGTGATTTCTTCCTTTTTCTTTGCCATCGGGTTCTCCTTTCGTTGATAGCTGTAAACAATAATTTAGCGGCTTAGATCTGGACGGCAGAGACATCAATCTCGCCGGACATGAGCCGAGGAAGTAAACTGTCCCTTGCTTTTGCTAATGACTGATTCTCCACAATGTTAGAGGCAATCAGATCGTACACAGGCGTTACAATCTGACAGAAATCCTCGATAACGGAATCAAGTGGCAGGTAAAGAGCAAAGTCTAAAGTGCTTTTCGGTGTTGCGCGTTGACGGCTATTGGTTGATCCTGTCGTATGAGAGCAAAGATGGTTAAGGAAAGGAACGCTATCAAGGATCGAATAGATGTAATCCCTCTGTTCCTGTTTCTTAGCCTCATAAACAATGAATTCCGTAGAGCAAACGGGATGCGCCGAAAGACACATCGGTCTCCATATACGCTTAGTGTCAGGGTTCAGCTTGGAAATCATCACCGAATTTGAATTGAGGATGTACTTGTTGCTCTTGATTCCAGATGCAATCTCAAACACTGGGTAGTGTTGCTCATCAAATGCTGGAATACTGTAATGCTCAACCACGACATCGGGATTTTTTGTCGGCGACCAACTATCGGTTTTTATTTCTGCTATTTGCCCCAATGTGGATGGATGCCAGTCTGAAGGAGCCGTACCACCGAATGGTTCATAATCAATGAACCACGCCTGAAATACCGCACGGGCTTGACCAGCTAAATTCTCGTTTAAGTGCGATTAACTCTCACCAACGG
>CAVJQN010000020.1:0-4782 GCA_963651635.1 Agathobacter sp. | reverse complement strand
GCGGCAGCACGAAGTCAGAGTGGAAACAGCGAACCGCGCCTACTTACTCATGTTTGTGCGGATCCCAAAGTCACGAGCCCACTTGCAAGCGAGCTTGCGCGGGCTGTGACCTTGGTCTCCTGGTATCATCATATGTCAAACGGCTCCATAGACAGTACCGGATGACCTTTCTCCGTCAGATATTCGATCATCTGCTCCAGCTCGTCTGCCGTGGGCGCGATGGTCTCATCGCAGATCATATCCGTGAAGTTGTCTATGCCGTACAGCTCCTTTGCCGATGCGTCCAGATTCTCGCGAACCTCGTCCTTGAGCGCCTTGGGCATCCATACGATACGCGCGATGCCGCCCTCTGCTCTCATGAACTTCTTGGAGGCGATGAAATGCTTGCCGTGACCCATGAAGCCCGGTGTCTGCTGTCCGCCGCCCGTCATGGACGCCAGCTCGGCAAATGACATACCCAGAGGCGTAGAGCCCGGATACTCTCTGTTGACGATGACTACACCCATCGTCGAGGGCTCCATACCGCAGATACACTCGAAGCATCCGCAGGATGTCATAGGATCCTGGAAGAGTGAGTACAGTGTGACCTTCTCCAGATGACCCTGTGAGAACTCCTTGACAGCACGGTCTACATCAGGCCAGATACCGATTCTCTCGTCCTCGCAGCCTTCTTTAGATACGAGCTGGCAGGGACCGTTCGGGTTGAGCTGGTTGGTAGCCTTTGCGTCCAGCCATGAAACAGCGCCGCACAGTCCGAGTCTCTCGGGAGTTACGATACATACGTGAGACGGTGAGAAGGACTGGCACATCGTGCATGTATAGAATACATCCACCGACTCATCCGTCAGTGACTTGAGTCTGTCATCACGCTTGTTATATACAGGTATAGCGACCTCATGTCTGAGCTTGCCGACCTCTGCCGGATCGGTGATCACGGTCACCTGTACCTTGTCTACGACCGCGTCATACTCGCTCATGATCTTCGCATAGAGAACCTCTCCGATATGCTTTGCTCTGAAGCCTGCCTCATAGGCTGCATTGGACACACGGATACGGATCTGGTCTCTCTGTCCCGTATGCATCACGCCCTCGAGGCAGTTGATCCATGAGTGGAACTTACGCTCAAATACGGACTCGAAGTCGCTCTGCATATTCTTGCCGCCGACCTCTGCGATATATGCAAGCGATACATAGCCGTCCTGATCCGGAAGCGCATCGAAGTCGGGACCGATGACCGTAATCTTGTGATCCTCTATATCCCTGACATCCTTGCTCTGTACCAGCTCGAAGCAGTCTACACGTGAGCCGTAAGCGTCGAACTTCATATCCTTTCTTCTGATGACCTCACCCTCAAATGCAGTATTGAAGGTGATCGGGATATCCATGGTCGTGACCTTGATCTTGATATCGCGTGCCTCCAGCGATGTCTCGATCCAGTCCTTGGTATTCTCGCTGATGATCAGAGACTTCGGCACCTTCCACATATCGCCGTCCTTGGTCTCGTTGGTGATGACGGGGAAGCCGAGTCCGATAGCGCCGCCGCCGCAGGCAACCGTCAGATCATCTACCGGTGCATATGCATTGACAAACGCACGGATCCTCTCCAGCGTATATGTATTCATGCCCCAGTAATCCATCGGCTGGATATTGCCGAAGATCATCGCGGCTCTCATGACAAGATCCACTACGTGAGATACTGCCCAGATGTCGGGACCTACCTCTACGATACGAACCTTGAAGCCCATCTGGATGCCCATCTCCTTGGCCTGGTCGATGATGCCGCCGATCAGGAATACGAAGATACCTCTCGCCTGATAGCCCTTGATCATATCCCTTGCCTCCTCGGCTGAGGGAGCAGGTCCGATGAATACTACAAATCCCGGGATATCCTCCGTAACCAGCGGGAGACCCAGCTCACGCACCTCGGCATCCGTCATATGGCCGTGGTACTCGCCGTTGTACGGCTGAGGATTCTCCACATACTTTACTGCCTCGATGACCTGCGCAGCCATAGCCGTCGCAAAGCCCGAGGTAAATACATCATGTGTATTCTGTTCATGCTTCATGTAGTCCTTGATCGGGCCGTCCATGGCCTTCTTCAGGTCTGCCAGAGTCTGAACCTTGATGCCCGTGTACTGCAGTATGATCGCACAGTTGTATGCCGTATCGGGGAGCTGCATCACATGGTCAGCGCCGTACTTTGCAATAGCCTCATCCAGATCTCTGGCGGCCTTTGCATACATCTCGTCGCTGCCGTTAAATACTCTGTCGAATAAGCGATTCACGCTCGATACCTCCTATCAGTTTCCGCCTTTTGCGGTTAAGTCGATTTTGTTCTTTATGGCCCGGATCTCTTCTACCGTGTGCTCTGCCACATCATACGGCGATGCGCAGTCTCTGTCCGCCTCGCCTACCTGAGTATCATAGTGGACGATGCCCAAGAGATCCTCCGCCGGGATATGCTCCCTGATGAAGCTCTCGTCTGCCTCGCCATGCACCTTGTTTGCTACCACGCTGACCTTGTGAACTCCCAGATCGGCCGCAAGGCGCTGTATACTATGATACGTCTGGACGCTTCTCGCTCCCGGCTCTATCACCACGATGAACTGATCCACCATATCGGTAGTGCCTCTTGCCAGATGCTCCAGTCCTGCCTCCATGTCCATGATGACTACATCATCACGCTGCAGTATCAGATGCGACAGCAGACGCTTGAGTATCACATTCTCCGGGCAGACACAGCCCGTTCCGGCCTCCTTGACGGTGCCCAGCAGCAGGAGCTTGACTCCGTGCTCCTCCTTCGCCAGCATATCCGGGAGATCGTCCACCTTGGGATTGATCTTGAAGAACTTGCCGAACTGATCTGCTCCCGTCCTCTCGTTGATCATCTCCTTCATCTCGGTGATAGGTGTGATCTGCTCCAGTGTCGCCTCGGAAAATCCGAGTGCCAGTCCCAGATTCGCATCCGGATCCGCGTCGGCACACAGTACCTTATGTCCCTCGCTCGCGTACAGCCTTGCGAGAACCGCGGCAAATGTCGTCTTGCCGACTCCGCCCTTACCGGTGACTGCTATCTTCATGCTCAGATACCCAGCGCCGTACGCTTAGCCTCGATGCCCTCGATGATCTTGTCGACCAGCTTGTCGGGATCAGTGTCGATGACATATCCGGCTCCTACCATACCCTTGGTACCCTCGGTTATCAGCTGCATCATCTGCTCTGAACCGCTTACCAGCGGGTCGATGCCCAGATAGGTATCGATACCCGTAGCAACTACGTAGTTGGCGATGGAGACTGCCTTCTCACTCATCCACTCGGGTGCGCAGCCTACGACGGGGAGCTGTGTCGTATCTATACCCCAGTCCTTGGCGATGCCCGATACCAGCAGCATCATACGGCTGATATCTACGCATGAGCCCATGTGCAGTACCGGGGGAATGTCAGCCAGCGTGCAGACTCTGCGCAGACCCTCGCCGCAGAAGACCTTCGCCTTCTTGTCCAGAAGTCCCGCCTTGGAGGCAGCCTGTGCCGCACAGCCCGTAGCCACGATGACGATATCGTGCTCCATGAGCTTTTTCATGATCTCGATATGCGAGTAGTCGGGACGCACCTTGGGATTGTTGCAGCCTACCATGGCTACGGCACCTCTGATGACGCCGGACTTGACGCACTCGATGAGGGGCTTGTATGTATCGAGCTCATCGACATGACTGTTGGTTACGGTATCGAGGCGGCTCTTGATACCCTCGCAGGAGTATCCTACATAGGCCTTGTGTCTGTGCTCCGGGATAAATATCTTGCTCTCGTCACGGTTTGCGAAGTTCTCGCAGGCCTCCTTGACGATCTTCTTTGCCACCTCGCCTGCATTGTCACTCGTCAGCTCCAGATACTCGCTGAACGGTATGCGCGCGATAGGTGATGTCGTGTAGAACTTTGTATGGAAGCACTCGGAGAGCGGTCCTATATTGGGGAATATACACTGAACATCGACTACGATAGCCTCTGCCACGCCTGTCAGCAGCGCGTTCTCCTGCTGGAGGAAGTTGCCCGCCATCTTGACGCCGTGACGCATCGCGATCTCATTGGCCGTGCAGCACAGACCGACGATATTGATGCCCTTCGCGCCGAAGCTGCGCGCATACTTGAGCATCTCGGGATCCTCGGACATGCGCACGATCATCTCGGATACTGCCGGATCGTGACCATGGCAGATGATGTTGACCATGTCCTTCTCCATGACACCGAGGTTGCCCTCTGTCTCGCACGGCATAGGTGTTCCGTACAGGATATCGGAAAATTCCGTACCTGCCATGGATCCGCCCCATCCGTCGGACATACCGCAGCGCAGTGACTGTCTTACCAGCGCCTCAGCGTCTGCCGTACAGCCCATATGTGTCATATGCATAGCCGTTACGACCTCGCGGTCTACGGCACGCGGGAGGATGCCCTGCTCCTTCCATGTATCCTGACGCTCCTGCGGAGCTCTGGTCACCCACCTCTGGTAGCCGTCGATCTTGCCGTACTCGTTGAGTCCGAGCTCCGCTACCTCGTGAGCTATATCATACATATCTCTGCCTTCGGTCTCCACACCCCACTCCTTGGCGAGGCTTAAGAGCTTGGAGGCATCCGTTACATGGTAATATCCGTCCTCGGTTGCGTCATAGAGCTTTCTGACGCACTCACGTCCGTGATCGGAGTGAGTAGCGGCTCCTGCCGCTGCCATACGCAGATAGTTTCTTCCGGCTATCGTATCTGCAGTAGCACCGCAGATGCCCTTGGGCG
>CAVJQN010000019.1:0-5706 GCA_963651635.1 Agathobacter sp. | reverse complement strand
TCGGATTCATCGACGTTTTGCTGGGCTTGATGAAGCTGCCGAACGTAGACATCTACGTGACCGGAAGCAATTCAAAGATGCTTTCCTCGGATATACTGACTCAATTTCGAGATCGCGGAGATGAGATTCGCATCAATCCACTCTCCTTTGCCGAGGTTTATGAGAACTACGAGGGTGATAAGCGCGGGGTATGGCGCGACTACTATACCTACGGCGGGATGCCGATGGTATGGCTGATGGAGACGCATGAGGAAAGAAGCCGATACCTGCATGATCTGTTCAGTCGCACTTACATCAGAGATGTGCTGGAGCGCCATCATATAAAGCATGACACGCAGGTGATTGAGATGCTGTTGAATGTGCTGGCATCGGGAATCGGTTCTCTGACCAATCCAAGCAGGCTTTCCAATACCTTTGAGACAGAACGACACATCAAGGTTGCGTCCGATACTATCGACACATATATCGGGTACTTCATGGAGGCATTTTTGCTTCAGCGGGCGGAACGCTACGATGTGAAAGGACGCAAGTATATCAAGACTCCGGTCAAGTACTATTACAGCGACATCGGTCTGCGCAATGCCAGACTCGGCTTCAGACAGTTGGAGGAGCCGCATCTGATGGAAAATATCCTCTACAATGACCTGCTCAGAAGAGGTTTTGACGTAGATGTAGGTATCGTTGAGCAAAACATAAGGGATAATGTCGGAAAAAAAATCCGCAAGCAGCTTGAAGTGGATTTTGTTGTCAACTTCGGAAGCACGAGGTATTACATACAGTCTGCATTATCCATAGATGATCCGGATAAGCGTAAGCAGGAGACTGCTTCATTGAGGCTGATCCCGGACTCGTTTAAGAAGATAGTGGTTGTAAAAGATTATATAAAACCATGGCAGGACGATTATGGGATACAGTATATCGGAGTGGAGGACTTCCTCTTGGATGAAAGTTTTATCGCCCATTAACTGAAATTATGAAATATGGCTTAAACAGACACAACCTGATGATATATGTGAACAGCGCGGCGGGTGAGACAGCTCGGTCGGCTGCCGCGCAGCTGGCGGAGCGTACAGGCGCAGAGCTGACGGAGGATGAGCAGACAGCGCAGGAGCACAGGAAATTCGGGCTGCTGCTCATATATGATGCGGACGGGCTCACGCTGGCGGGCGGGGATCTGACCATGCGCGGGGATATGACAGCGATGCTGCCGCGTCTCAGACAGTCCAATCTGGAGCGGGAGATGCTGATAAAAGCCGCGAGGGTCAAGGGGCTGGCACATCCGCGCCTGCTGGACGCTACCGCGGGTATGGGAGAGGACTCGCTGCTGCTGGCGGCTGCAGGCTTTGAGGTGACGATGTATGAATATGATGCTGTCATAGCCGCGCTCCTGAGAGATGCGATGCGTAGGGCGGCGGATGTCGCGGAGATGGAGCCTGTCATAGGCAGGATGCATCTTGTAGAGGACGACAGTATCGCGGCGATGCGTGAGATGGGAGAACTCGGGATAAGGGAAAAGGAAAAGCAGCAAGCCGAGGTACAAAAAGAGAGTAAATATGATGTGTATGAGGAACAGAGCAGCACGCTCCCGGACGTGATCCTCCTTGATCCGATGTTTCCGGCGCGCAGCAAGAGCGCCCTCATAAAGAAAAAGTTCCAGCTGCTGCAGCAGCTGGAACTGCCATGTGCCAATGAAAAGGATCTCCTCGATGCGGCGCTCTCGGTCGGGGCTCGCAAGGTCGTGATAAAGAGACCGCTAAAGGGTCCGTACCTCGCCGGAGTGCGCCCTCAGTACTCGCTTGCAGGCAAAGCCATAAGGTATGATATACTATAAAAGTCCCGTCCGGCACCCAAGCTCGTGCCATGCTTGCATGGAAACGAGCTTGGGTATCGGACGGGCTAACTCGTATGAGCAAGTAGCACACGGGCGGTTCGTCGTTTCCACTCTGACTGCACACATAGTGTTTGTCATCGTGGACGGTGGTTCGCAGCAATCCGCTCTGACTTCGTACTAGGTACTTGTCAATCGCGGGCTGCTATCACATGGCACTCTGTAGTCTGCTCTCGCTTTGCGATAGCAGAACACGAGTGCTCAGCTATCGCATGGGCAGTGCTAGAGCTTGTCTGCGGCATATTGAGCCTTGACAAGCAAAGCCACTGCCTCAATTGCGAATACGAGCGGCGACTGCGGGAGTGCCGCAGGCACGGAGTAGTCGCCTTTTATTTACTTGTTTGTTTTTTCAAACTCAGCGAGCGCCTTCTGCTTATCCTTCAGCGCTGCCTCCTCTACGGACAGCTTGTTGTTGATCGCGTCAAGATCCGACTGCAGGAGCTTGACCTCGAAGCTCAGCACCTTATCGTCATATTTGTTGGTATCGCGGCTCATCTTGCTTGCGGTAACTATGCCTCCGATTATGAAGACGAGCAGCGCATACAGCGGCTGCTTTACCATATATACGAATACTGCGATGATGGCGGCAACACCGAGTATGATCAGGCTCTTGAGGCGCATGTTCCTGCGCTCCTTGTACTGCTCCGGATGAGCCGCCCAGAAGCTCTTGCTGGCGGATGACAGCTCGGAGGATTTGGCTTTTGCCTGCTCCTCCAGCTCCGATACTGCCTGCGAGATATTCTGTATATTGAGCTTGAGCTCATTGGACTTGGCGACACGCGACGGCAGAGCGTTGAAGACGGATGCCAGCTCCGAGCGCAGCTTTGCAAATCTCGCCGCCAGAGCGGAGTCGGGCGTGTATGCTTCATAGATCGGCTTGGAGGTACCGTCCTTGGCTGTCTCCATGCCGGACAGATAGCTCATCTGCTTGTTCTTGATCAGGTCGCAGAAATCTATCGCCTCGGACAGGGCGCTCTCCTTGTACGATTCCTTTTCGATATATGATACCGCCGTATGGGCAAATGAAGCTATCTTCAGCCAGCCCTCATATGCATGCTTGCAGTTGTCCAGACAGGACTGTGTAGCCTCTGATGTGCGTCCCGCGGAGAACATGGATATGAGCATATTCGTGATATCGAGATCCCGGGCAGCGGATATGTCCACATATGACTGCTCCGAGGAAGTCCTGTGCAGAGCGTCTGATGCGGAGCGCATGGCAGCGGCAAATGCACCGGCATCGAGATCATCCGGTCCGGCCAGATATGCCCTGCATATCGCGCCGCGATAGAGCGCCTCGAAGCTCTCGGGAAGCACCGCGAGCAGACTGGCATATTTGTCGCCTGCCTCCGCGAAGTTCCTGTCGTCGAAGGCGCGGTTGGCAGCGGCGAGCATAGCCGCCGTATCTGCGTCAGCAGCGATCACAGAAGCCGTATGCGTCTCAACCGGAGAGACAACGGCACACTGCTGTGTTTGTGCGACTGCGGCATCATCTAAAGTCGCCTGATCCATATCAGACGTCGCGGCATCGACTGCCGTCTGCTCCGTCGGTGCGGTATCCGCCGCAGCCGCATCGCCGCCGGGTGCGGACGCCGGATCGCTGAGCATGATCTTCGCCCCGCACTCCTCGCAAAATCCGAATTCCTTGGTATCATCAAGTGAAACCGTCGCCCGGCATGCCGGGCATATCCTGGAAACCATCGTCATATGCAGCCTCCCTCATGCGAGCAAGCTCGCCTCGTGCTTTTGCCTTTGCGTACTGTGATGCTATGCTGGATATCATGATACGGGAGTGCTACGTGCTACGCACTCTCGCACTCCCTGCAAAAACATTCGTATTTCGCGCATTTTCTGCGAAAATGGCTACTTACTCATGTTTTTGGCGGGTCTCAAAGGCAAAATCCCTCATGCGAGCAAGCTCGCCTCGTGCTTTTGCCTTTGATCCCCTGTATCATAGCACAGATATCTGCTCATCGGGGCGATATCTGCCCTCACACCTGCACATTTTTGGCGATATGGCAGAGGGTGAGCGCCCCGGGACCGGTATGCGCCCCGACGATGGGCGACATGGCTACACGGCGGATAGCAGCATCAGGGAAGAGCTTGAGTATCTCCGCCTCGACCTGCGCGGACAGCTCCTCGTCGTCGGCATCCGTGATATAGATGGGATCGGGAGAGGCAGGATCGTAGTTCTCCGCGAGCTTTTCTACAACCGCCTTGACCGCGAGCGCATTGCCGCGCTTCTTGCCTATGGTTTCCAGCTTGCCGTTGGGTGCGACACGCAGGAGAGGCTTGATATTGAGCGCGCCTCCGATGATAGCCGTAGCGGCGCTGATGCGTCCGCCGCGCTTGAGATACTGGAGATCCTGCACGAAGAACCAGTGGCACAGACGGTGAGAGACCTCCTGAAGGTCGGCTGCATTGTCCTCGATGCTCATGCCCTCAGCCTTGTTGCGAAGTGCCCGCTCCGCCATGACGGCAAGTCCGCCCGTAGCGCCCAGCGAATCCACCGGGATGAAGCGGCAGTCGGTATAGTCCTCGTCGAGCACCGCCTTGGCGATCAGCGCGGAGCTGTATGTGGCGGAGAGACCGCTCGAGAGGGTCAGGCAAAGCACGGATATGCCCTGATCGAGCCAGTGCCTCGCGGATGTTTCGTACATATACGGGGAGACCTGACTGGTATGCGTCAGATCGCCGCCGCGCTGTGCGTCATAAAAGGGCTTGAGTGTCTGCCTGCTTTCGGGTGCGGAGCAGGTGAGCATCTTATCGTTCAGAGAGTATTCCATGGAGAGAAATTTGAGCTCCCGGTTGGCCGGGATGGTGAGATCCGGCTCGCCGGACACATCCAGCATTATCACGTAGTCCATAAGCACCTCCTGAGAAAGCTGTATCAGCAGCTTGTTTCACGATTTTCGTTAACCTATACTATAATTCGTTACACATGTATTCAATGGTCACTTTTACACAAGCTGTGGAATATCCCACAAAATATATAAAAATGCGGAGAAAACCGGATGGACAGACGGGTCATAAAGACCAAGGCGGCGATAAGGGACGTCTTCTTCGAGCTGATAAAGGAGCGTGAGCTCACGAAGATCACGGTCGCGGAGATATCCAGACGTGCGGATATCGACAGAAAGACCTTCTACCTGCATTATACATCGGTCGAGGATATATTGGAGGAGTTCAGCGAGGAGCGGGTGAATGAGCTGGTGAAACGGCTTAAAGAGACGGTCTTTTTCAACGAGCCGCTGAGACTGGATATCATATTTGACGTGCTCAATGATATGGTCGAGCGCGATTTCATGTACTACAAGGAGCTGGCGCTGGTCGGATATAATGACTTCTGGGATCGCGTGCACCGGCTGATGGTAGGCGCTTTGATGGATGTATACGGGGAGAAGGTCAGCGTGTCGGCGGAGGATTTTCGTATATATTGCAATTTTTTCGTATCCGGAGTCATCTATATGTATAAGGACTATCTGCGCGACCCCGAGGCGCTGCAGCCGGAGCGGCTGGGACGCATCATGATAGATATCGCGGGACACGGCGTATCAGGCGTACTCAAGGACGTGAGGAGCTGAGCGCCGGGTTGCTTTTACTGCATACGGGTGGTAGATTTGAGGCTAGGATATGTACATTCATATATCCATACACGACAGATACGAACATGAAAGATACAAAAACGGAGGTATATCATGGCAGAGATAACGATAACAAATGAGAATTTCGAGTCCGAGGTCATGCAGTCACAGATGCCGGTACTGGTCGATTTCTGGGCATCGTGGTGCGGCCCCTGCAAGATGCTGGCGCCGACAGTG
>CAVJQN010000018.1:16034-17077 GCA_963651635.1 Agathobacter sp. | reverse complement strand
CCAGATACCTGTATATCTGCTCTATATCGCTGTCGCGAAGCTGCACGCCCGCGAAGAAGTCATTGATGAAGTCCGTGCTGACGCTTGCCTCGTGCTCCTTGGACTGATCGATGGTCTGGAGGAGCTGTTCGATCTTTCCGATCATTTCCTCAGGTGTCAGCACCGTCTTTGCTTCCTGCTTTGCTTCAGTCTGCGGTATATCTTCCTTTACGACAGCCTTCGGGGCGTCGGCGCGCGACCTCGCCCTCGGAGCACGATTTCTCGCACGCCTTGCCGCATCCGGCGCATCGGTCTGCTTCTCCGTGCTTTTCTCTGCGGAAGTCTCTGCAGCTGCCTGTGTATCTGCCTGTATATCTGCCTGCGCCTCCGGCAGATTCTCTATCGATGTCTCGGCAGCTGACTTGCTGTCAGCTTTCTTCCCGGACTTTTTTGCAGGCTTTCTGTCAGACTTTTTTTCGGACTTGCTCTCGGTCTTGCCCTCAGCTTTTGTCTTGATGTCAGTCTCGGTCTCTGCCTTGTCTGCGAATCCACCCTCTGCCGCTTCTGCGACCTTAGCCCCGGTCTCAGTGGCTGCCTTTACTGCCTTTTTCTTTGTTGTCTCAGCGGCTGCCTTCTCTGTTTTTTTTGCAGATGCTGTGCTCCCGGCACCATCCGACTTTTTCACAGTCTTCTGCTCCGATATCTTCTTATTATCCCCAGCATCCTGTCCGGCGGCTGCCTTTTTATCTTCCGCGTCAGCCTTCTTCGTGCCCTTGGGCACAGCTTTACCCGAAGTCATCTTGCTTGCCTTTGAGGTGGCTTTGCTCACAGAGCCTTTTTCCTCAGTCGTCTGCACATCTGCCTTCTGGGGCTTTGCCGACTTTGATGCCGTCTTCCCTGTGTCTGCGGCAGACTCCTCCTGTGTGGAAACGGCCTTTCTGTCGCTCAGATTTGCATTTTTCTCTTGTGATTCCTTGATGGTCTTTTTAGCCAAAGCAGCATCCCGCCTTTCCGATCTGTGCAGATCATTTAGTAATGGCGATAATCCATGCTAATATAGCATG
>CAVJQN010000018.1:13631-16024 GCA_963651635.1 Agathobacter sp. | reverse complement strand
ACGATCTCTCCGGCGTCAAGAATCTCGGCGCTTCCGTCGTCCCACACGACACGCAGTCTCCCCTCATCATCCGTGCCGTGCGCCGTACCCGTCCTCTTGCCCGCAGGATTGACATGATCCGTCAGGAGTATACGCCCGTCACGGTTGACGCAGCAGCTGTCATACTCATCCTTGAGAGTCCTCCATCCCTCGTCTCTGAGCACATCCAATACTTCAAGAAACCGGGCTATGACCTCTCCCGCCAGCCTCGTCCTGCTGACGGATGTCCCGGAGCATATATCTACTGATGCGGCCTTTGTCGCTATCTCCGGCGGAAAATCCCTGTTATGTACATTTATCCCTATCCCGCAGACTACCATATCCTGCGCCATCGCACACAGGATGCCGCAAAGCTTTCTGTATTCCGGCTTTCTCTCCCTCGGCTCTTTACTCTCAGCCCCGTCATTCTCCGTCTTGAGGTTCTCCGCCTTGAGGTTCTCCGTCCTTTGACATCCCGTTTTTTTATATGCCCGTCCTCTGGTTTCTTCCTCGTCGATGGCGGTCTCACCACCGTCATTTTGATCAAGCCTGACGAGTATATCATTCGGCCACTTCACCAGCGCCTCGATCCCGGCGACCGACCTCAGGGCGCGGCGCACCGCTATGCCCGCCGCCAGCGTTATCTGCGGTACCCGCCGCATATCCATATGAGGATGAAAGATCAGGCTCATGGAGATGCTCTCCCCGGGCTGCGCTACCCACGTATGCCCCAGCCTGCCTTTGCCCGCTGTCTGGCTATTCGCAATGACCAGTACCGGCTCGGTCATCTCTCTGCCTTCTCCGCCGTCCGCGCACCGTCTCACATACTCACACGCCCATGTATTGGTAGATTCTGTGCTCTCCAGATATATCGCTTTCACATCGCGTCCGCAGCCGTCTCTGATGATGCGTCTCAGTTCGTCTATATCATAATCATCCGTTGCTATATCATAATCATCCATCGTCGTATCACCTCAGACATATGTATGTCAGCGCCGACAGCATCACCATCACCGGTATCCCGACTATGGCAGCAAATACACCGCTCCAGTTTTTCTTGCCTCGCGGCATATTCCTTATCAGATCCGCCGCATGAAGCGCGCACATCACCGCCGCCAGCGCAAATATACACGGTACCAGCATCCTGCGCCGCGCCTCCATCAGCCACGCGGCGATCCCGATGCCTATGATGATAAGCCCCGTCATCGAATATATTATATTCAGCACCAGCTGCACGACGTTGCTTCTCTTGGCCTTCTCGTCCATTGTGTATCTCCTGTGATTTCCTTACATAAGCAGCCTTCTTACAGAAATCAAGCGTCTTATGGTTACAGTGTCATTTCTTGTTGCCCGCCTCCGACGCGTGGCTTCCCTCGGCCTGCCCGTTTCTTCTCTGCCGTGCCGCTTCAAGCATCAGCACCGATGCCGCTACGGACGCATTGAGCGACTCGACACGCCCCAGCATAGGTATACGGATATACGCGTCTGCCAGCTGTGCCGTCGCATCCGTCAGACCCGCGGATTCATTGCCTATGAGAAATGCGCTCGCTCCGGTATAGCTCTCGCGATCGTACGCTTTCTCTCCCTTCAGGTGCGCCGCATAGATACGCACGCCGCGTCCTTTAAGCGCTCGTATCGTCTCCTCCAGATCCTCCGTATATGCAAACGGTACGCGGAATATGCCCCCCATCGTGGAACGCACCACCTTGGGACTGTATATATCAGCGGTTCCGCGATCCATGATGACCGCAAAGCCTGCCGCCTCAGCACTCCTTATTATGGTGCCCAGATTGCCCGGATCCTGCAAATGCTCCAGTATCACATATGCATCCGTCTCTGTGAGTATATCCCCGCGCTCGTGCATGCGCACCTGCGCCATGATGCCCTGCGGCGACTTCGTATCACTGATAGATGCGAATATATCGTCCCGCACCAGATATGCCTCGTGCTCCTCCATACGCCTACGAAGCTCCTGCGGCGCACTGTCCCAGAAGGTCTCTCCGACGAATATCCTTGCGATCAGCTCATCGGGTGTCTCGGCAAATATCTTCACGCCCTCGACGATGAACTCACCGCGCTGCCTCCGCTCCGAGGTCTTTTTTATCAGCGCCGCCGCGTCCTTTATCTTCCTGTTGGAGGTCGATGTGATCCTCTCCATCCTGTTCATTTCACCCCGCTGTCCTGTGCCCGCCTGCCGCCCATGTTTTTGCTTCGTAAAATAGTATGATAGGATTGCGTGACCAAATAAATCGGGCACAACCGGCGGATTTTCTTTCTATCGGCTGTGCCCCTCACTTTATCTTTTCTGTACTGCCTTATCTGTTCTGTACTGCTTTATCCCGCTTTATTTCTATTTATTCTCCTGCTCCGCCGCT
>CAVJQN010000018.1:0-13403 GCA_963651635.1 Agathobacter sp. | reverse complement strand
ATATCCGCTATCAGCTTCTTGATGCTCTCTATCTTAGTACAGATGCACAGCAGCTCGGATGCCTTCTCCAGCTCCTCCATCGACGGAAATGACGGCGCTATCCTGATATTGCGATCCCATGGATCCCTGCCTCCCGGATATGTCGCCCCGGCGGGTGTCAGCACTACGCCTGCCTTCTTGCATCTGGAGACTATCGCCTTGGCGCAGCCCTCCATCGTATCAAATGAGATGAAATATCCGCCCTTCGGCTTCGTCCATGTCGCTATATCGAGCCCGCCGAGATCCCTCTGAAGGATGCTCTCCACCATCTCGAACTTCGGGCGCAGGATATCGGCGTGCTTTTGCATATGCACGATGATTCCGTGGATATCCCCGAAGAATCTCACGTGACGCAGCTGATTCATCTTGTCATATCCGATGGTCTGTATCTTTATCTGCTCGACGATATCACGCAGATTGTTCGGCGATGTCGCCAGCGCCGCTATGCCCGCGCCCGGAAATGTGATCTTCGATGTCGAGGCAAACTTGTATGCCAGGTCGGGATTGCCCGCCCGCTTACATTCTGCCAGTATCTCTATCAGATGATCCTGATCATGATCGTAGAGATGATGTACCGTGTAGGCATTGTCCCACATGATCCTGAAGTCCTGCGCCGCGGGCTTGAGCCTCGCAAAGCGCCGTACAGTCTCGTCCGAGTAGGAATTGCCCGTAGGATTGGAATACTTGGGCGTGCACCAGATGCCCTTGATGGACGGATCATGCGATACCAGATCCTCGACCATATCCATATCGGGGCCGGTCGGCGTCATGGGTACGCATACATTTTCGATGCCGAAATACTCCGTGATGGCGAAATGCCTGTCATATCCGGGAACGACGCACAGAAACTTCACCTTGTCCAGCTTGCACCACGGTGTATTGCCCATCACACCGTGTGTCATGCATCTGGAGATCGTATCGTACATGACATTCAGAGAGGAGTTGCCGTAGATGATGACATCCTCTGCCGGAACCTCCATCATGTCCGCCATCAGCTCCTTGATCTCCTGTATACCGGTGAGCCCGCCGTAGTTGCGGCAGTCGGTACCGTCCGCACATATCAGATCCGCATCGCTGGTCAATGCATCCAGCAGTGTCCTAGACAGATCGAGCTGCTCCTTGCACGGCTTGCCCCTGCTCATGTCCAGATGGGTATCTCTGCCGATATACTCGTTATATACAGCCTTTACGGCCGCATATTCCTGCTGCAGCTCCTCTTTTGACATCTTTTTATAAGATTTCATTGATCATCTCTCCTATCGATGCTACTCCGGTGCATTTAATACTATCATCTGCGTCCAGTTTTGCAATAGCCGATTTGGGGAGTATACATCTCTCAAAGCCGAGCCTCGCCGCCTCCTTCACCCTCTGCGCCGCCATGGATACGGAGCGTATCTCGCCGGACAGCCCCACCTCTCCGAAGATGATGGTTTTCTCGTCGATGGGCACGTCCTTGTAGCTGGATACTATCGCCGCCATGATGGCAAGATCCATGGCGGGCTCGTTCATCCTGACGCCTCCGGCGATATTGACATATGCGTCATAGTCCGACATGGGGATGCGGCACCTCTTCTGAAGCACCGCCATCAGCAGATTGACGCGGTTGTAGTCCGTGCCTACCGCCGTGCGCCTCGGCATACCGAAGCTCGTCTTGTTCACCAGCGCCTGCACCTCGATGAGCAGCGGTCTGGTCCCCTCGATGATACAGCTGACTGCCGCCCCGCTAGCGTGCTCCGGCCGCTCCGACAGCAAATATTCCGACGGATTGGGCACCTCCGCCAGTCCCGCCTGTGCCATCTCAAACACGCCGATCTCATTGGTCGATCCGAAGCGGTTCTTCACTGCACGAAGTATACGGTAGGCTGCATTTCTGTCACCCTCAAAGTAGAGCACGGTATCGACCATATGCTCCAGCACTCTGGGACCCGCCACCTGCCCCTCCTTGGTGACATGACCTACGATAAATATCGCTATGCCGTAGCCCTTTGCCGTCTGCATGAGCAGATTGGTCACCTCGCGCACCTGACTCACGCTCCCCGCCGCCGATGCCACCGCCTCGCAGTACATAGTCTGTATGGAGTCGATGACCATCACATCAGGTCTTTCCTCCTGCGCCAGCGGCACGATGGTCTCCATATTGGTCTCGCACAGAAATCTCAGCTCTCCGTCTATATCGCCTATACGCGATGCCCGCATCTTGATCTGCTTGAGCGACTCCTCGCCCGATATATACAGCACTTTTTTGCCGTCTGCGGCGAGATTGCGGCATACCTGAAGCAGGAGTGTCGATTTGCCGATACCCGGATCGCCGCCCACCAGCACGAGAGAGCCTGCGACTATGCCGCCGCCGAGCACCCTGTCCAGCTCCGCAAAGCCCGTCCTGTACCTGTCCTTGTCCTCGAGCGAGATATCCCTGAGATATGAGGGCTTCACATCGGGGCGTGCCCTCCTGACAGAAGCGGAGGGACCGTCGGCTTTCGCCGTCGGCTCCTCCACCATGCTGTTCCATGCCCTGCATGCGGGGCACTGCCCCACCCACTTTGTAGATTCGTATCCACATTCTTTGCAGAAAAATGCACTTGTTCTGGCCTTCGCCATATGCCTCCCCGGGCGTTTATCGCCGTGCTGTGCTTATACCGGCTCTGCCGCAAATGTCAGCTCCTTTTTGCCGTCCCCGCTGTCCTCACAGCCGATATGTATATTCATGTCATTGCCTATCGTGCCCGAGAGCACCTCCTCCGCCAGCCTGTCCTCTATGCGGTTCTGAAGGACGCGTTTGAGAGGTCTCGCTCCGTACTTGGGATCGTATCCCTCCTCTATCAAAAGCTCCTGAGCATCAGGCTCCAGCTCCAGCGTGATATTCATCTGATCTCTGGTCTGGGCGTTGATCTGCGCCAGCATGATATCAAGGATGGACTTCATATTCTCCCTGTTGAGCTGTCTGAATACTATGATCTCGTCGATACGGTTGAGGAACTCCGGCTTGAACAGGCGTCTCACCTCGTCCATGACGCCGCTCTTCATATGCTCATAGTCGCTCTTTTCATCACTGCTGGAGGCAAATCCCAGCATCTTCGGCGCGACTATCCGCTCCGCGCCTGCATTGCTCGTCATGATGATGATCGTATTTTTGAAATCCACCTTGCGTCCCTGCGCGTCGGTGATATGACCGTCGTCCAGCATCTGCAGCAATATGTTAAATACATCCGGATGCGCCTTCTCTATCTCGTCGAACAGCACGACCGAGTAAGGATTGCGCCGTACCTTCTCCGAGAGCTGTCCGCCCTCCTCGTAGCCTACATATCCCGGAGGCGAGCCTACGATCTTGGAGACGCTGTGCTTCTCCATATATTCCGACATATCAACTCTGATGAGCGACTGTTCCGTGCCGAAGACCGCCTCCGCCAGCGCCTTGCACAGCTCCGTCTTGCCTACTCCCGTAGGGCCAAGGAACAGGAAAGAACCGATGGGACGCTTGGGATTCTTGAAGCCGACACGTCCTCGCCTGATAGCCTTTGCTACTGCGGTCACTGCCTCGTCCTGGCTCACGACCCTCTGGTGGAGCACATTTTCCAGATTTCTGAGGCGCTCCGCATCACCCTCCGCCAGTCTCTTGACCGGGATCTTCGTCCATGCCGCCACCACATCGGCGATATCGTCCTCCGTCACGGTCAGCTTCCTGTCGGTCTTCTGCTTTTCCCACTTTTCTCTCGCCCGATCGAGCTTCTCGCGCACCGCCGCCTGCTTTTTCTTTATCTCGCCCGCCTTCTCGTACTCCTCGCTGCGTATCGCCCGCTCCTTCTTCTCCTCCAGAGCCTCTATCTGCGCCGTCAGCTTCCTGATATCCTCCGGCTCGGTGAAGTTTGCCAGACGGATGCGCGATGCCGCCTCGTCTACAAGGTCGATTGCCTTGTCGGGCAGGAACCGGTCGCTTATATATCTCGCGGACAGCTTCGTCGCGGCTCTCAGGGCATCGTCGGATATGCGCACCTTGTGATGCTCCTCATACCTCGGTCTCAGCCCCTTGAGTATCTCGTAGGTCTCGTCCTCGGTCGGCTCCTCCACCATCACGGGCTGAAATCTCCTCTCCAGCGCCGCGTCCTTTTCTATATGCTTTCTGTACTCATCTATCGTGGTCGCACCTATCACCTGTATCTCGCCTCTGGAGAGCGCGGGCTTCATGATATTGGATGCATCCAGCGTACCCTCCGCGCTGCCTGCCCCGATCATAGTATGTATCTCATCTATGAACAGCAGGACATTGCCCGCGGCGGATACCTCCGCCATAACTCTCTTGATGCGCTCCTCGAACTCGCCTCTGTACTTGGATCCTGCCACCATCGCTGACAGATCCAGACTCACGAGCCGCTTGCCCAGCAGTGTCTCCGGTACTGAGCCGTCCGATATCATCTGTGCCAGTCCCTCGACCACCGCGGTCTTGCCTACGCCGGGCTCACCGATGAGGCAGGGGTTGTTCTTCGTGCGCCTTGAGAGTATCTGCATCACGCGCTGCATCTCATGCTTTCTGCCTACGACCGGGTCGAGCTTGCCGTCCGCCGCCGATTTGGTCAGATCCCGCGAATACTGATCCAGCACCGGGGTCTGCGCTGCCTGCGCCGCTGCTCTGCCCATGCCCGGATCGTCCTTCGCCTTTGCCACGTCCTCGCCCATCGCGCCGAGGATATCGACATATATCTTCTGCACATTGATATTCATCGTATGAAGGAGCTTGCTTGCCACGCATCCGCTCTCCCTGATGATCGATATGAGGATATGCTCCGTCCCGATCATGGGCGACTTGAAGCGCACAGCCTCGCGATAGCTGCTCTCGATGACCTTTTTAGCCATAGGCGTATATACCTGATTGTCCTCTACCGCGACGTCTACATTCGGCGATATCAGCTGATCTATCAGGTCTACTATCTTCTCCTGTGTCACACCGTTTGCCGTCAGCACCTGCGCGGCCACTCCCGAGCCCTCCTGTATCAGACCCAGCAGCAGATGCTCAGTGCCGACATATGTATGTGTGAGATTCTGGGCAGCCTGTATAGCCAGATTGATGGCCTCCTTGGCCTGTCCTGTGAATCTGTCTGCCATATCTAGTCCTCCTTGATGCGGGGTAGCTCCCGCCTTATATAATCCGCTCTGAATATATCCAGTTCCTCGTCGCTCAGCGGCTTTTGTGCATTGATCGTCAGATTGAACGGCTGCGCGCCCAGCATGAGCCGGTATATGCTGCATTCATTTTCGGGATGTATGAGCTCGTCCGAGATCGCCGCGCGCAGATGCGACAGATATGTCATCGCCTCCCTCGCGGACAGCTTTCTCGCATATCTCAGCACTCCGTATGACTTGTATGCCTCGTCCAGCCTTGCATTTCTCGAGCCCTGAAGCGACCTGTCCCTGACCTGTATCTCCTTGGCATTGAGCTGCTCCGCCACGCGCTTGACGCTGGCTATGATATCCGTCTCGCTCAGCCCCAGCGTCTTGGTGTTGGATATATCGTAGAGATCTCCGAAATTGTCCTCGCCCTTGCCGTATACGCCGCGGATATTGACCCCGAGCCGGTTCAGCCCCTCTATGAGCTGAGGAAAGCTGCTCTGCCTCGACAGCATCGGCAGATGCACGACCGCATTTGCCCGCATACCTGTACCGACATTAGTCGGAAATGCTGTCATATAGCCATATTTTTCGCTGTATGCATAGTCCAGCTTTGATGCCGCGTAGTCGTCCAGACTGCTCGCTCTCGGCCACAGCCCGTCCAGACACATGCCCGCGTCCAGCAGCTGTATGCGCAGATGATCCTCGCCGTTGAGTATGACGCTCACGGTCTCGGTCTGTGATATGACGGCGGCGCTCGGTGTCTTTTTTGTTGCGATATTGGCATTGAACAGTCTGCGCTCGCGCATCGCCATCAGCTGCGCCTCCGGCAGCTGATCCAGCGAGTATGTCTCCGTCGGCTCGCCTGCCGCGCCTGATATATCCGACAGCTCATAGAGCATCCTGCCCACCAGCTCGGCGGACTTGAACGTGTCGAGCTTCCACGGAAATTCATACCCTTTCAGATTCCTGACCAGACGGATCCTGCTGCTTATGTAGTTGTCTGCGTAGGACTGACCCACCTTGTCAAACCATCTAAGCATCCTTCTTTTCCGCCTTTTTTGCTGTTTTCTTTGCTGTTTTGTTTGCTGATTTATCTGTTTTCTTTTTTCTCTTCTTCTCTGTTTGCTTACCTGTCGTATCTAATGTCTGCGATCCGGCTTCCGCCAAAGTCTGCGTCACAGCGTCCGTCGCGGATTGCGTGCGGCTCGCCTCCAGCTCGCGTATCCTGTCGCGGTAGACGGCGGCTTCCTCGTACTCCTCGTCCGCCAGCGCCACCTTGAGCAGGCGTTTGAGCTCCATCAGCTTCTCCGTCGTCTCGGCATCCATCGCGCCCGGCTCTATATCTCTGGCTATATCGACCTTCACATCCTCGCCGATCTCCTCGACGGCAGCGCCTCCCGGTCTCTTGCCCTTGTTCTGGTCGCTTCCCTGCAGCTGCTTGATGGTGTCGCTTATCAGCAGGTCAAATACCTCATAGCAGTCGGGGCATCCGAATCTGGAATTCTCTGCTACCTCCGAATATTTCGTATGGCACACCGGACATTCGATATCCATATATTCCTCGGCGTCCGCATGCTGTGAGGTCTGCGCCGAGAGGAGCCCCGCCAGCATCCGCGCCAGCGGAAAATCATCCATGAGCATCTGTCCCGGTATGCCCAGCAGACCTGCGCATTGCATGCAGTAGCGGTGACTTTTCACCTCACCGTTGATCATCTCCGTCACATGAACATTTGCCGGTCTGATCTTGCATTTCTCGCATAGCATCTGTATCACCCCCGTGATCCTTCTACTGAAGGTCTTTTTCAAAAGAATCGTACAGCTGGTCTACCAGATTGTGCGCGTCATTGCGGTTTACGCCGTTGCATATGCCCCGGGCGACCACGACCGCCAGCTCCTTTTTCATCCGGTTCAGTACCTTGACCTTGTCCGCGCTCACCGCTATGACCGCTCCCTTGCGCCGGTCGAGTTTGATAAATCCTTCCTGCCTGAGTATCGAATATGCCTTGTTGACAGTATGCATATTTATCCCGATATCCTCCGCCATCCTGCGCACGGACGGGAGCGGGTCGCCCTCGCTGATCCTGTTCTGGGCGATCCCGATGATGATCTGATTGCACATCTGAGTATATATAGCCTCTTCGCTGTTGAAGTCGATATACAGTTCCATATTCACCTCTGTATTATCACGGTTCTTTGTTCTATAAATCATATAACAGGTGGGTATATCTGTCAACCGGACGCGGGCAGGAGGACTATGTATTATCCCGCACCCGCCCTTTCACATACTCCGCAATTCGCTCCGCTCCTAGCGGCACGAGTATCATGCATATGATATATATGATCCTTAATTGATGCATTTCCCTAGGGTAATATGTGTAATATATATCGCTGTGGTACGCCTGTATATCAAAGTTTCCGAAGATCCTTCCGGTCGATGCGCACAGCGCATACAGGCTGTTGATTGCGAAAAGCACCGGCATATGATGCAGCACTACGGGCAATGTATGCCTCCCGAGGTACTCGATAAGTCCGCCCCGCACCGCCGACGGCTCAAGCAGCCTTGATACTCTCAGCCAGAAGGCGATGCCGTTGAAGGAGACGATATATGTCATGAGAAATCCCGGGAAGCCCGTGCATCTGGCGAGTGAATATATCCTGTTGTTCCCCGTGACGGTGAGCGCCAGCGCCGCCCCCAGACATACCGACAGATACAGCCATGACGGAGCAGTATCTCTCGCTTCCAGCCGCGTCCTGTACAGTCTCCCCGCATAGAAAAACGGCAGCATGACCAGCAGACGGGATATCATCAGCAGACATCCGCTCCTGTCCGTATACAGACCTATCGCGATACCTCCCCAGCCGACCGCCGCGCATATGAGCGCCGACAGCACCGTCGGGCACCGGTGCAGCAGGCATCTGTCCATAAAGCAGAAGAATATCTCCTCCAGAAACAGCGCCGGAACAAACCACGCAGTGTGGTTCAGTATGAACTGATATCCGTCGGTAAACGGCGCTATAAGAAGCGTATACAGATTGACCGGCTCTCCGAAGGCAAAGCCCCTTGTGCGCAGATATGCCGCGCACAGCCCGTATATGAGATTCCATATCAGATAGGGCGCCATCAGACGCATGAATTTCCTGCGCGCGAAACGGGCGAGACTCTCGTCCTCGCCCGCCGAATAGAAATACCCGGATATAAATACGAACATGGGCATATGGAATGCATAGTACGGGATCAGCCCTCCTATATCAAGGAGGCTCGCGCCCGCATGTGCATCGACCATCATAAATATCCCGATGACCTGAAGCATGCACATGCGCATGTTCGTCTCATGCCTGTTATCCGAAGCCCTCATAGATTTACACTGGTGAAATCATCCTCATCATCTATCTGCTGTACGGATGCCTCCACCTGCCTTGCCAGATCCTCCTGTGCCTGCCTCTCGGCTGCTCCGTTCATCTGTGCCTCTCTGCGGGCTGCCTGCTCATCTATCTCACCGCCGCGCAGATAGTGTTCCTCGGCATCCATGCTCTCTCTATGTCTCCTGACCGCCGCTGCCGGAGGCAGAGACTCTGTCGGGCTCAGATCGATATCGTCATTTTGCTCCTCGATGCGCTCTATACGGCGCTGCGCCGCGTTTCTCTTGGGCGATATCAGAGAGACCTCCTGATTTCTGGCTCCCGCGCCGCGCGGCTCCGCTTCGTCATCGTCCTGTGCATATCCCGATGCTCTTAAAGCTCCGTTATCTCCCGCTGCTGCGGATGAGCGCGTCTGTCTCTGCGACCTCGCACCCGTGCCGCCTCTTAATGCGCCATCGCCGCGCGCCAGACCTTCCGTCCGCGCCGAGCCGGAAGTTCTCGCCGTACCCGAGGTTCGCGACCTTTTCTGCGGCGCCGGGCTCTTGGAGCGCATAACCAGCACTGCTACCAGCGCGATCAGCAGTATCACAGCCAGAGCGCCCAGCCCCGTCAGGATATATCCGCGCATATTGTAGTCCTTGATCAGAGAGTTGTACTGCTCTACCAGCTCCAGATATGCCGGATCCTCCGTCGCGTCCTGCGCATCCGTATCCGCGAAGTATCTCTGGATGGTCTTCTCCTTCATATCGTAGCGGTAGAAGTTCCTGTCACCCTCCGAGTTCATGGCATATACGATGCAGAACTTCTGCTCCTCATCGCCGTCCCATACCCAGCCGTGTACCTTCTTGCCGTTGAGCTCTATCGTGCTGTCGACAAAGCCTGCCGGTACCTGAGTGCCCTGTGCCAGCGGCACTACCGTAAAGCTCTTCTGAGATACATTGAGCTGTGCCCACGGCGACCATGCATCCGCCTGCGGATCATATACGAAGAAGTCTCCCGAGCCGTCCGTGGCGATCAGATATATCAATGTGATGCCGCGATCCGTCTCGACTGCCGCCTTGACCGTCGCTCCGTGATAGTCTATCTCCTGAGCGGTATATCCGTCAGGGATGATGCTGTCGTCAAAGGTCGCCGCGACATCATATTCTATGCCGTTTACGACCGCGCGGTCAGATGAGCTGCTGACTGCCGCCGTCGCCTCCTCCTCGGAGAGCCCCTCCTGACGTGTGACCGTGATGGTATAGACCTTGACCGAGCCGTCCTGCGCCGTGACCTTGCAGGTTACTGTATTCTCACCGAGCGCCAGACCGGAGTTGCCGCTGATGACGACCTTCGCGTCCGCGTCGCTGGTCGGCGCGCTGACCGTGATCTTCTCGATGCTCTCGGCTACCGTCGCCGTATACTCGGTCACTGTCGGGTCAAATGCAGGCGTCAGCGTACCGGGGCTGATCTTGAGCGATTTGAGCGTCGCGTCGGATGCCCCGCTCTCTCCCTGCGCGATGGTGATCGCCGATGAGCCCTTCTTATCAAGCGACGCCGCCTTGCTGTCCACGTCGTAGAGCTCGTAGTCATTGATCTCCAATGTGGTGCTGCCCTGCGTCAGTGCCTGAAAGCGCAGGGAAAATGCATACTCCGTGGTACCCATGCTCGAATCGCCCGTCACAAGGATGATCCCCGCCGAGCCGTCCGAGGTATGATCTCCTCCGAGGAATTTCAGATATGATGTATCATACTTCAGGGATACCTTGGTGCTGCCCAGATTGCCCCCGCTGAGCGCCGTGATCTTCATGGTCACGGTAAATTCCTCTCCCGCCTTGGTCTGCGGGTCGGAAAATGATATCCTCGTGCTGACTGCTGCCTGCGCCTCTATGCTCCCCAGCGGGCTGATGACCATAAGCAGCGCCATCACCAGTGTAAGGAACAAGCAAAACCTATCTTTCAATGCCTTCATCGTCATTGCCCTCCGGGTGCCTGTATCTGTACAGTCCCTGTATCACTCTGCGGCGGCGCAAATACCACGCTGCCGGATGTTTCAGCGGCAGTTGATGCCGTTGTTTCTGTCTGTGTGACCGATGTCGCTCCCGTGCCGCCCGGTCCTACCAGCACGACGGTATCCGTGCTGCCCGTCGATGTATTTCCTGATGAAACGGTGCCTGATGAGGCGCCTGTCGTGCTCATGCCGGGGCCGTACGATGACCCGCCCGTGCCCGAGTTCGTGCCCAGACCGTAGGTATATGTCGGACCTCCGCTCTGACGGACGATATTGATCGTATATGTCCTGTCCGAGCCGTTCTCCGCGACCACGGTGATATTGACCGTATTGCTGCCCTGTGACAGGCTCACATTGCCTATGCCGGATATCTGCGCCTTGGTATCCATCGCCTGCGCCCAGACATTGACCGTCTCCACGCTCAGTCCCACGATCAGATCGTAGGACAGTGTATCCGTGTTAAATGTAGGCGTGATGCTAAAGCCCTCTATGCCCAGACCCGACAGCTTGTTGTTCGGGCTGCCGTCCTTCGTCGGACACGGCTCCGCCGTCGCGGGCATCCCCGTATATACCGGTATCTCGAAGTTATGCGCAGCCGTCCGCACCTCGTCCGTATATGCCTTGGACAGATGATATCCCTCGCTCGCCGCGCCCTGTATATTGGTCATGAACTGGTGCTTGTAGAGATTGGTTCCGAGCACATTGAACTTTTTCAGGTAAAATGTGTTCTGCTTCTCATATGTATAGTTCTCGCCGTAGAACTTGGCTCCACCGACGATCGCCTTCTCCCTGCTGCTCCACGGTCTGTCATACGAGCCGGACTGCGACGCCCACCACAGACCCCTCTGGACTGCGCTCATGCTGCCGGACTGGTAAGCCTCGACATTGAAGAAGTTGTATATGCCCGAGTATCCCGAATATGTGCCGCTGATGAGCGGGCTGGTTCCTGCCTGCCCCTGCTCCTGTATGATCATGGACGCCAAGACATACGGATTGACGCCGGATTCCTGCGCCGCCTTGATGAGGATATCCACATATGAGACGCCACTCGATGAGCCGGAGGATGATGACGGATCTACTACCGATGCTCCCGGTCCCGAGCTGACCGACGGTGCTGACGAGACTGCCGATGTCTGTGCGGCAGCCGGGGATGCAGTCTGTGCCGCGGTCGATGTCGCTGCTGTGCTTGAATCTCCCGGCGATGTGCTCGATATGTCCACCGTATATCCCGGACCGATGAGCTGCACTCCGTTGGCATCGGTTATGATCGACGGCGCGTCAAATGTCGTCCCCGACGAGCCTGATCCCGATGAACCGGATGAGCCCGACGAGGTGCTGCCTGAATAGCTGCTCTCCATGAACGTGCCCTTGAGCATGCTCTCCAGACCTGCCGCCGTATGCACCGATGCATTATACTTATGATCGAGGAACTGGAATACATAGACGGAATCGAGGAAGTTCCTCGGATCCATATAGTAGCGGATGATATCCTCGCTGGCTGCTACCCACGCGCTGCCGTCGAAGCCCGGCCACGAGCCCGTACCCCAGTCGTAAGCGCCGTCCTCGGTAGACTTCCACGAGGATTTGCTCGATGTATAGACCAGATTGCGTCCGACCACGGACTCATTGGCTATCACCGTCTCCCAGTCAAGTCCTGTATGTACCGCAGTAAATGTCCAGTTCGGATATTGCGCGTGAAGTGATCTCAGATATGGCTTGTATGACTCCGGGAAGCCCTGTGAGCTCATCATGCTCTCAAATGATGAATCCGAAAGCCCCGAATATACCGTAGCCATGCCCAGATATGACTTGAGCACATAGCCCAGCTGATTGCCCGAGGCATCCGTGATCTGCGCCCATGTAGAGCCGTCCGCGCCCGTCACCTCGTCGGTGACCACGACCTGCTCTCCGAGCGCGAGCGACGTGACCTTGGTATAGCTCGTCCCCGGGCCGCTCCTGACATTGAGTGAGGACGCCTTCACGCTGGCGACCTGCGATGTATATGCAAGGGCGTCGATGGCAGGTCCCATATCCGCGGCGCAGTAAGCTACGGTCATGACTATCGCCATGAGCCACGCTACTATCATGCTTTTATATCTGTTGTGCATTCCCTGCCTCTTTATTCGCCGTGTACGTCTGCAAAAACTTTGAATATTTTATCATTTGTGTATATTACGCACAATATTCAGTCGAATATTTAAGGTAATTTTCCGTTTATCGAAATGCCGTACCTTTTTCGGCATCGTCAAAGTTTTTACGGTCGCACCTGAAAAACTTATTGTATTTCAGAACTTTTTAGGGTTAAAATAGCATCTGTTCGGAGGTGACAATATGATCTGCAGACCTGACTACATCGAAGCTATCAAGCCTTTTATCGATAAACCGCTTGTCAAGATACTGTCCGGAGTTCGCCGCTGCGGCAAGTCCACTATTTTTGAAATGCTGAAGGAAGAGTTTTTGCGTCGCGGCATACCTGCGGATCACATCATAAATAAACGCTACACGGAGATGGATATACCGGAAAATATCACCGCGAGGCAGATGTATGACGAGCTGCTGGAGGAGATGAAGGGAAAAGGTCATTGCTATCTCCTGCTTGATGAGATTCAGGAGATCGACGGCTGGGAAAGGGCGGTCAACAGTCTGCTGGAGGGTGCGGATGCCGACATCTATGTGACCGGTTCCAACTCGAAGCTCATGTCCGGCGAGATTGCAACCTATCTCACGGGACGTTATATTTCCATCCCCGTCTATACCCTGTCCTTCAAGGAATATCTTGATTTTAAGGCAGGCAGTACCATGTCCCGCAAGGAGCTGCTGGAGGATTACATACGTCTCGGAGGCTTTCCGATAGTTGCTCTCAGTGATTACGATGAGCAAAATGCATATCAGATCGTCAACGGCATCTATC
>CAVJQN010000017.1:0-6037 GCA_963651635.1 Agathobacter sp. | reverse complement strand
GGGCAGCGGCGAGGAGTCTTGAAGAACGGGCATTTAAGGGATATGGAGCATGCCCGGTCATGCTGTACGGGCAGTTCGCTATCTATATGGCGCTGGCATTTTTCACGACATGGCTGTCCAATCCGACCACATGGTTCTATATCGGGATGACATGCGCGGTATGCGCGGCGTCGCTTGAGGCAAAATCGAGAACCGGGGACGATGCGGAAAGTATAAGACTGCGATGATATGCTTTTTGAATTTTCATGAAACACTATCCCTGGCGAGTGCGGCGTCGGGGAATATTTGTTTATACGGAGAGCATGAGATCTCTGAGCTGATAGGCAGACTAAGGCGCGGAGAGCGTGTCTGTGCCGTGATCTTCGAAACGGAGCTGAAGCTGGACACATGGCATCTGGCGCGGTCATGCGGCATACCGGTGCTGCTGCCGTCATCGCTGGAGGAGATGTACAGGATGATGATAACCGTCCCGGTTCCGGCGGCGATATATGTCTGCCGGGAGCTTGCGAGACGTCGGGAGGCATTCGAAGTCTCGGGATATGTGTCAGATAAAGAACCGAGACAGATTCCGGAGGATATCAATGCGGCTGTGTCATCGTGTGACATAGACTATGCGCTCTCGCTGTATCAGGACATAGAGGAGGCGGCGGAACGTGCCGGCACATCCGGACGTGAGGGCATGAGCGGATCGGGCAGATCGCGAAATGCTGTTCATGGCAGGCTGAGGCTGATGAGGATGCGCCAGACAGGACATACACAGGTATGTGTATTCGTGACCGGGTATCTCAGACCTATGGTGAGGTATCTGCTGGAGGGCAGCAGGAGCATAGATGTAGGATATATATCAGGGTTTAATAATCGTATTCACTACGAGCTGCAGAAGCTGGCGGCCGGATATAAGCGTATTATCTGGATATCCGCAGCGGACACGGCGTGTGCTGATATGCTGCCTGACAGAGATACCAGACGGATCACAGTCAGAGGCATGCATGAGCTGTACGAGTCTCTGCTGCGTGAGCTTCCGAGAGAGCAGCGCAGGGAGCTGTCATATCCGGGAAGACCCGTTGAGTGGCCTGCAAGACATCTTCCCGCAGTTCCTGAGATCGAGCAGAGGATGTGTCCGGGATGCATACACAGGAAGTCTGATACGGATGAAGCGTACTGTATGAAGCTGGGCATAGATGTGTTCAGGCAGCCTGCACAGGGCAGGGGCGGTGAAATGAGCTTTAACTACGCGGCGAATCAGGACAGGGACAGGCGCGTTATCATAGGCAGATCGGATGAGGAACGTGTGCAAAGACACGGACACAGATATGCAATCAGGACATTTGCCTGCTCACAATGCGGTATATGTGCCGCAGACTTCGGATGTCCGGCGATATGCAGGGACGGGCTGCATTATCATATAGATTCA
This sequence comes from Agathobacter sp., assembly GCA_963651635.1. Lineage (GTDB taxonomy): Bacteria > Bacillota > Clostridia > Lachnospirales > Lachnospiraceae > Darwinimomas. The sequence continues at coordinate 4,623 of CAVJQN010000017.1, read as the reverse complement.
TATCTGTGCAGCGGATGCGGTGACTGCGTCGGGATATGTCCGGAGCAGGCTATATATTCATTCATCTCTGAGTCAGGACTGTCATGAGAATCATCATATGCGGATGTGCATCAAAAAATCTGGAATATCTGACGCAGACACTGGGATTGATCGCCCAAAGAAGGAAAACGTATCTGAGCATCACGGCTCCGTATGAGTCTGAAAGAAATGACGATTTGTGCCGTTATATCACGCTGGATGAGGATATCCATACGGATATAGGCAAGGGGATGGCGGATGCGCTCGTCGTATATCAGCTTGGTGCGGGTATAAGGCAGATTGAAAATCTGCGGCATGACGGGATGCTGATACTGATACGCGATGAGGCAGAGGCGGCGCGTCCGATCGACGCATACAGCGGGTATCTGCGGGCACAGAAGCGGTATCTGGAGGAGCTTGTCTACCTGAAGCCGGACGCAGTCACCATCGAGAGGACTGCCGGAGTGCGCGATCTGTTCGAGTTCTATGCGGAGGAGAAGGTGCTGAGTCTGCTGGGGCTGAGGTGATGAGATTTACCGCACAATCAGCCTTAGTTTATTATATAATGGTGCAAGGTTGCGGGAGCGCTATGTGTGCAGCAACCCGTATCAACTTAATCCAGGAAAATCGTAGCCAAGAGAGGACATTATATTGCAGAATCTGATATTACTGTCGGGAGTGGTGCTGATCTCCTGTGCCCTGTTCCAGAAGATGTTTGCGAAGACAAGCGTTCCGGGACTGTTCCTTTTTATCATACTCGGTATGATCTTCGGGACAGACGGTCTGCTGAAGATACCCTTTGATAACTATACGCTGGCAGGCGATATATGTACCGCGGCGCTGGTGCTGATAATGTACTACGGCGGGTTGGGTACGAATATACGTGCGGCCAGACCCGTACTCGGCAGAGCGCTGGTGCTTTCGTGTCTGGGCAGCTTTCTGACAGCGGGCTTTGTGGGTCTGTTTACTGTATATGTGCTAGGACTGGAGCCGCTGGAGGGTCTGCTGCTGGGCAGTGTCATATGCTCTACGGACGCCGCGTCGGTCTTTGCGATACTGCGTTCGCGCAAGATGAATCTCAAGTACCATACCGCGTCACTGCTGGAGGTGGAGAGCGGCTCAAACGATCCGTTTTCATACATGCTCACAGTCATAGTGATGACTCTGCTGGAGGGCGGGAGCATGAGCGCCGCAAGCGTGGCTCTGATGCTGGTGCTCCAGATAGTCGTAGGCGTGGCGGCGGGCGCGATCATGGCGCTTGTGCTGACACGGACGATACCAAAGCTCCACCTCAAAGACCCGCTCCTCACGGAGGCTCTGATACTCGGCGCGGGACTGATAACCTACGCCGGTGCTGTAGAGCTGTCGGGCAACGGATATCTTGCGGTATATCTGGCGGGCATCGTCATAGGCAACAGCCGTATACCGGAGAAGCTGGAGAGCCTTCGGTTCTTTGACAGTCTGACGGGGCTGATGCAGATGCTGCTTTTCTTCATGCTGGGGCTTCTGGCATCGCCGTCCAAGCTGCCCGGAGTAGCGGCGCCGGCGCTTTTGACTGCGCTCTTTCTGACATTCGTTGCAAGACCGGCGGCTATATTTCTGCTGCTGGCGCCGTTTCACTGCAAGCTGAGACAGATGCTCTTTGTCTCCTTTGCCGGGATGCGCGGTGCGGCTTCGATCGCATTTGCCATCATGGCCATAGGCACGAACGTGTCGTATGACCTGTTTCATATCATATTCTTTATAGTTCTTTTCTCCATACTGGTGCAGGGCTCACTCATCCCGCCCATAGCCAGAAAGCTGGACATGATAGACGACAGCTCGGATGTCATGGCGACATTCAACGACTATATGCATGAGATGCCGGTCCAGTTTGTCCGCTTCATCATGAAGAAGGGACATGCATGGGTAGGAAAGAGGATAGCGGATGTGATATTTCCGCCGGGCTCGATACTGGTGGCTATCCAACGCGGGGGCGAGCAGATCATACCGGGCGGTTCGACAGTGCTTAAGGAGGGCGACGAGCTCATCATGTGCGGACTGGAAGGCGGCGAGGTGGAGAGCAGCGGTCTGTACGAGGTGCATCTGCATGATTATGACAGCTGGGTAGGAAAGCGACTGTACGAGCTGTCACTCAAAAATGAGCTGATAGTGCTTATAAGACGCGGCGAGGAGACCAAGATCCCATCGGGCAATACGACGCTGCTGGCAGGCGACGACCTGTATGTGCTCCGCAGACATCAGCCGGGCTGAGGTCCGCGGTATGTACTGAAGATAAAAAAACGCGGACATCCATGCCGCACCCGATCAGGAGTGCAGGAGGATGCCCGCGTCACAGTCAGCCGCCGCCCGTACTCGCCCAAAAAGGCAGGCAGGGCAGACGACTCTCATATTGCCTGAGTCCGTCATAAGGCGGCAGGTATGTTTATCGGGATGCCTTCTCGAGAAATATCTCAAGATGAGTATCCGGATAAGGATATATTCAGCCTGTTATCTCGGGAACATCAGGCGTGAAGGTCATGATATCCTCAACATTACACCCGAGGATATTGCACAGCTTATTGACCGTACCTGTGCTGATATTTGCGTTGGCGCGCATACGTGACAGCTGTCCGGCACTGATATGATGCGTGTTGATTAAAGCATACTGAGTAATCTTCTTGTTTTTGAGGGTTTCCCAAAGTACGTTGTAATTAATCATTCTCTCACATCCATTCTTTAAGGTTTTGATAGGGCTTGCAACCGCTTGACTGCGTACCGAGATCTCTGGCCAGTTCTAATGTATATCATACAAGTCTCAGTGCACAAGATGGCGGTTAACTGCTAATTGACCGGATATCCGTGGCCTTAACAACAAAAAACCGCCACTGTGCCCCTACAGAACACAGATGCGGCAACTGGCTGACTGCGTATCACAGTCCCTATAGCTTTGCGTCACAACCTCACGATTGCTTTGCCTTTGTCATTTGCAAAGACTATATCCATATTCATGCTTATAATCAAGCCAAATCACTAATATATTTATTACGATTTTTTGAAAATAATGAACCGGCTAATGATCCGGCGCCTGACGGTTGACATCATAATTGATTTATAGTAGACAAAAGCATTATGATACCAAGGTCGAGAGGTCAAACCTCCGATGCAGGCTCGCTTGCATGAGGGTGCTTGACTTTGAGACCGGTTGAAAAAGTATACGGAGGAATGATTATGGAGGACAAAAACGTAAGCACGCCGGCGGCTTCGGAGAAGGCCGGCATAGAGCAGAGAGTCACGAAGGACATGCTGATCGGTGAGATAGTTACCAGATATCCCGATTCGGTGGAGCCGCTGATGCAGGTGGGTATGCATTGCCTCGGATGTCCGGCATCACAGGCGGAGTCGCTGGAGGAGGCCGCGACGGTACACGGGCTGGATCCGGATCTCGTATGTAACTATGTGAATATGATACTCAGTGAGAAGATTGAGGATCAGGCGCGGTAAATCCGATAAAATAGCCTTGACAAGACAAGACAGGTGTTGTATCTTCACACCATGCGTTAAACACAGAGAGGAACTGAAATGCGTCAGCGTGCTTTCATGCAGATGAATATGGCTACCATGTGCGGCATGTGCTTCATGTGCGGCACTGTTGGCATGTATGAAAGTCGGAACGCGTCTGCGAGGTAGAGCCTCCCGTGATATGGTAGAGTGACGGCCGCGGTCCGAAAGGATACGCGGCCTTTTGAGTAGCGAGTTTCGTCGTCACGGAGCCGCAGGCGATGTGAGGACGATTTACGAGCTGCCATGCGATAGCAGCCCGCGATTGACGAGTGCGAAGCACGAAGTCAGAGTGGCTAGCTGCGAACCGCGAGTGTTTAGAAAGAGAGCCATATGGAAAAGGACAGAAAACCTATCATACGTCTTGAGCAGCTGGGCAAGGAGTTCAAGACCTCCGGCGGCCCGGTGACCGCGCTGGACGACATCAATCTGGAGATCATGGAGGGCGAGATATTCGGCATCATCGGGCTCTCAGGCGCAGGCAAGAGCACACTGGTGCGGTGCATGAATTTTCTTGAGATACCGACATCGGGACGGGTCTACTTTGAAGACAGAAGCCTGTCGGAGCTGACGGAGAGCGAGATACGCAAGGTCAGACAGTCCATGGGCATGATATTTCAGCAGTTCAACCTGCTGGAGCAGAGAAATGTCATCCAGAATGTCTGCTTCCCGATGGAGATCGCCGGTATAGGACGCGCACAGGCGAGGGAGCGGGCAGAGGAGCTGCTGCGGCTCGTAGGTCTTTCAGACAGGATGAAGGCATATCCGGCGCAGCTCTCCGGAGGACAAAAGCAGAGAGTGGCTATCGCAAGAGCGCTTTCCACCGATCCCAAGGTGATACTGTGCGACGAGGCGACGAGCGCGCTCGATCCGAATACGACAAAGTCCATACTCGCGCTCTTAAAGAAGATCAACGAGGAGCGCGGCATCACCATCATCGTCATCACGCATGAGATGGCGGTCATAGAGTCCATATGCGACCGCGTGGCAATCATAGATCACAGCCATATCGCGGAAGCGGGACGTGTATCGGAGATATTCTCGGGACCGAGGTCTGAGATAGGC
>CAVJQN010000016.1:0-7397 GCA_963651635.1 Agathobacter sp. | reverse complement strand
TTCCGAAGCATTCTTCGTACTTTTCCATCATCAATTCTGCTGTAACAGACGGTTATGCCGCCCGAAAAGCAGCGCAAATAAGCCTCGATTATCCGAATGAGGCTAATCTACCACCCCCCCGAGTTAGTCAAGGCTAACTAGCCATATTCGGTCAATACGAAGTCAATACGGTCACTTGCCCTCCTCCGTACCCTTCAGCGCCGCCAGCACATCGGTCGCTATCCTGATAAACGCGCGCATATACGGCTTGACCGCCTCGTCCCTGCGGTAGCAGGCATAGAAATGCCGCCGGTTTTCATAATCCGCCAGCGGATAGAACGCGCCTTTCGACTGCACGACGAGACTGTCGGCGTAGACATCCGGCAGCAGCATGCAGGCGCCGCTCTTTAGCGCTATCCTGCGTCCGACCTCCAGCAGTCCCGATTCCAGCAGTATATGCGCCTTGAAATCATATTTGCGAAACAGCCTGTCCTGTATGATCCTCGATGAGTGCGAAGCATCCAGACTTATAAAGCTCTCGCCCGTCACATCCTCCAGCGAGATCGGCGTGCCCGACGGGAGCCTGCGCGCGATGCCGCTGTCTCTGCCCGCGAGTATGCCCATCTGCTCCTTTTCTATCAGCTCATAGATGATGCTGTCGTCCTCCGCGGGATCCGTAGCCGCCAGCGCCAGATCGACCTGTCCCTTTTGCAGGAGATTTTCCAGCGTGCCCGAGGCGCTTTCCGTCAGGTCGATATTTACATTCGGGTACTCCTTCATAAATATTGGCAGGATATCGGGGAGCACCTGCATGGCGCGGGTCACACTGATGCCAAGACGCAGCCGTCCGCCGTTCTCATTGCGGATGGTCTCCATGTCCGCTCTCAGCCGCTCGTCCACCTCCAGCATCGTCTCCGCCGCCTTCAGATATTTCTCTCCCGCATAGGTCAGGCGAAATGGCGTCGTACCGCGTTCAAACAGCGGCACGCCCGCCTCCTCCTCGATCTGGCGCAGCGTCTGACTGAGTGACGGCTGGGATATATACAGATGTCCGGCGGCGGCGGTGACCGTGCCGTACTGCGCTATTGTCTTGAAATATCTTGCCTGCTTGATGTTCATGTGAAACTCCTTTATGTCGAGGTGCCATGCTCCGCCCCGGTCGGTGCTGAGCATATGCCACCGGCACATAGCACCACTCAAAGCATTCGTGATTCTGAGGCAGTGGCTTTGCTTGTCGAGGCGCTCAGCCCCAAAGGCAAGTAAATTATACATCAATATATGCGCATACATAAGCCGCGAATTATGATTTTATAAATAAATATACATTTGGAATTATCATCCGAACATGATATTTTCACTATGATACCGTGACTGTAAGCCGCACAGCGTGAATCAATAGGCGCGGGTCGATACGCCGTCGCGATATCCAAAACTGTGACTTAAAATACATATAAGGAGGGCTTTGCATGAAGATCCAGAAATCTGCAGTAGCCGGCACTCTGGAATCCAGCGATGCACAGGTGACCGTAGAGCCGGGCAGAGGCGGCATCGAGCTGTCACTGTCAAGCAGCGTGATGAACCAGTACGGCCGTCAGATCAGGCAGACGGTGCTGGAGACGCTGGAGCGTCTCGGCGTAGAGGACGCGGCAGTCACCGTCGTGGACAAGGGTGCGCTCGACTGCACCATCAAGGCACGTGTCGAGTGTGCGGTATATCGCAGCTGCGACGCGTCCGCCAAAAATATTCCGTGGGGAGGTGCTGTGAGATGATTCCACGTTCCAAGCCAGAACGCTTCAGACTGCGCCGCACGATGATGTTCATGAACGCGCAAAAGCCCGGACTCATCAAGGACGCATATATCTACGGCTGCGACTCCATCATGCTCGACCTTGAAGACGCCGTAGCGGAGAACCAGAAGGACTCGGCGCGCTTCTCGCTCTACCACGCGCTCACGACCATAGACTACGGCGATACCGAGGTCATCGTCCGCATCAACGGTCTCGATACTCCACACTGGCAGGAGGATATCCGCGTATGTGTGGCAGGCGGAGCCGACGGCATCCGTATCTCCAAGTGCGAGAGCGCCGATGATGTGAGAACCGTCGAGAAGGCAGTAGCGGCAGCCGAGGAGGAGTTCGGCGTCGAGAAGGGGCGCACTCTCCTGATGGCGGCTCTCGAGAGCCCCAAGGGCATACTCAACGCCTACGAGATCTGCTGCGCCAGTGAGCGCATGTTCGGTGTAGCCATATCTGGCGGAGACTTCCGCAAGTGCATGCAGACCACACCTCAGCGCGACGGCGTGGATATGCTCTACGCACGCGGACAGATGCTGCTGGCGGCACGCGCGGCAGGCATACAGTGCTTTGATACCGTCTTCACTAATCTGGACGATCAGGAGGGCTTCGAGGCGGAGGTGCTGCAGAACAAGGCGATGGGCTTCGACGGCAAGAGCCTCATCAACCCCAAGCAGATACGCTTCGTCCATGAGACATTTGCGCCTACCGAAAAGGAGATCCTGCAGGCAGAGAAGATAGTCCGCGCTGTCCGGGAAAATGCAGACAAGGGTCTCGGCGTCTTCACCGTGGACGGCAAGATGATAGATATCGCGTTCCTGCCCGGCGCGGAGCGCACACTGCGTATGGCCAAGGCCTGCGGACTCTATGAAGGAGGGCTGGTGTGATGATAAATGCAGTAGGACGCAATATCCCCGATGAGCTTCTGACAGACGGCAAAGAGGTCTATCAGGGCAAATGCTACATGGACGGCAAATATATACAGAAGGCGGCTCCCAAAACCCGCCGCTATGAAAAGCCTCAGGAAAGCAAGATCGTATCCACCATCGCCGATGCTCTGCGTCAGTGCGGCGCGCGCGACGGCATGACCTTCAGCTTCCATCATCATCTGCGTGACGGTGACTATGTGGTAAATATGGCTATGGAGGCGGCTATCGAGGAGCTGGGGCTCAAGGATCTGGCCATCGCCGCTACCAGCCTCGGCAGCGCACATGATCCCATCGCCGACTATATCGAGCAGGGCAAGGTCATCGGCATCCAGACCTCCGGCATCCGCGGACGCATGGGTGAGGTGGTATCGGCGGGCAAGCTGAAGACTCCCGCTATCATCCGCAGCCACGGCGGACGCCCCCGCGCCATCGAGGCGGGCGAGGTACATATAGATATCGCGGTCGTCGCGGCTCCCACCAGCGACTGCATGGGCAACTGCCGCGGAGTAGGCGGCAAGAGCGACTGCGGCTCCATGGGCTATGCCATGACTGACGCGAAGTACGCAGACCATGTCATCGTAGTCACGGACTGTCTGGTCGACTATCCCAATATGCCCGCATCCGTCGAAGCGATAGATGTAGATGCCGTGGTTGTCGTTGAATCTATCGGCAATCCCAAGAAGATAGCCTCCGCCGCCGCACGCATTTCACAGAATCCGCGTGATCTGATGATGGCGGAGAATGTGGCCAAGGTCATAGCCTCCACACCGTATTTCAAGGACGGCTTCTCCTTCCAGACCGGTGTCGGCGGTCCCTCTCTGGCGGCAAACCTGTTCCTTGAAAAGTATATGGACGAGCGCGGCATCAGGATGGGCTGGGCTATCGGAGGCATCTGCTCGACCATGGTAGACCTGCTCAAGAAGGGCAAGGTCGACAAGGTCATCGACGTGCAGGACTTCGATCTCGACGCGGTCAACAGCATACATCGCACGCCGGGACACTACGAGATGAGCGCGTCACAGTATGCCAACCCGGCGAACAAGGGCGCGTTCGTCAACAAGCTCGACTTCGTGGTGCTCGCCGCTCTCGAGATAGATACAGGCTTCAATGTCAATGTCCTGACCGGCTCTGACGGCGTACTGCGCGGCGCACCGGGCGGACATCCCGACACGGCGGCAGGAAGCAAGTGCTGCATCATCGTCACTCCGCTCACCCGCGGCCGCATGGCTACCGTGTGCGAGCATGTCGTCACCGTCACTACCCCCGGCGACTGTGTGGACGTGCTCGTCACGGACTACGGCATCGCGGTCAATCCGCTGCGTCCCGACCTGATCGAATGTCTGGACAATGCGGGCATCCCGCATGTCTCCATCGAGAGCCTCAAGGAAAAGGCTTATTCGCTCGTAGGACGCCCGGATGATCTGGAGTGGGAGGATAAGGTGGTCGCAGTGCTTGAGGCGCGCGACGGAACCATCCTCGATGTCGTCCGCAAGATCAAGCCGATCGAGCTGTGAGCCACATGGCAGCAAAGCCTCAGCACTCATGATTTTGAGGCAATAGTGTGACATCCCCCCATAGAGAGCGCCGTACATCCCGAAGCGTGATGCACGGCGCTCGCATTTCGTGATAAACTGATTGATACTAGGGTCGAAAGCGCAACGCGCGTAGCAATCCGGTATCAATTGGAACATATAACATCATCGATTAAAAAAGGAATCAGCTAATGTCCGACTACTACATCACCCATGTCTCTCCTCACGACCAGCGCATGCTCACCGAGATCGACGCTCTGCTCGCCGGGGAGGGACTGACACGCGATAAGAATCTTGACTATATATGCGCCGCCGTCGATGACGATGACCATGTCGTCGCCACGGGCAGCTGCTTCGGTCAGACCCTGCGCTGCTTCGCCGTCTCGCGCGAGCATCAGGGAGAGGGTATCCTCAACTCCGTCGTCACCCATCTGACGGAGTATCAATTCGCCAGAGGCTACATGCGGCTGTTTGTCTATACCAAGACGAGCACCGCCAAGTTCTTTCAGAGTCTGGGCTTCTATGAGATCGTGCGCGTGGACGGCGTGCTGTCCTTTATGGAGAACCGCCGCAGCGGCTTTACGGACTATCTGAACGCTCTGGCGCGGACGGCACGCCCCGGACGGTCGGGCGCGGTCGTCATGAATGCCAATCCCTTCACGCTGGGACACCGATATCTCGTGGAGACAGCCGCATCGTCATGTGATACTCTCCACCTGTTCGTGCTCAGCGAGGACGCGTCGCTGATACCCTTTGCCGTGCGCATGGAACTGGTACAAAAGGGCGTCGCCGACCTGACAAATGTCATCGTCCACGAGTCCGGACCGTATATGATAAGCAATGCTACATTTCCCAGCTACTTCCTCAAGGACAGCGAGACGGTCATAGATGCACATGCACGGCTTGATGCCGCCATATTTGCAAGGATAGCGCAGACTCTCGGGATCACCATGCGCTTCGTCGGCGAGGAACCGACCAGCACTGTCACCGCCCGGTACAATGCCGTCATGCAGGAGGAGCTCCCCAAGAGCGGCATCGAGCTGCGCGTCATACACAGAAAAAGCGCCGATGATCAGATCATCAGCGCCTCAACCGTGCGCTCCGCGCTCAAGGCGGGCGATACATCCGTCCTTAAAGCCATGCTCCCCGAGACCTCGCTGGCATACTTTCAGTCGCCTCAGGCTCAGCCCGTGCTGGAGGCAATACGCGAGGCGGATAATGTAGTGCACTACTGAGGGAACCGATCGCAGTAAATCTCTGCTTCAGCGAACAAAGCTGCTTTTCCGCGAAGTATCGTTCGTTCTCCGGCATAGCTGCAATACAGCACACCGCCGCGTTTGGACGCCTGGTATGCTGTAAACTCCGTCTTTCCTGTCTGGGATGCCCAGTAAGGAATGACATGACAATGCCCTCGCCCGCAGACGGGATCTTCTGCCACATTGCATTTTGGTGCAAAGCTGCGGGTCACGCAATCATACTCGCTGCCTCGTGCAGTGATGTGAAAACACACACCATCCATCTGCCAGATCAAATCCTGATTCGGATGCACATTCCGCACCTGCTCTTCATTTTCCAGAACGCAAACCATATCGGCGCCGTAGTAAGCCTCAACAGGCCTTACGCCCAGCGCCGCCGTCATTTGTTCCGTCACCTTAACAGGCTTTAACTGAAAGGACGGAAAATCCATCATCAGCAGATCGTCCTGTTTTTCTACCGTCAGACGTCCGCTCAGTGTATCAAATGCCACGGTTTTCAGCTCCGGCTCTACAAAGCGTGTAATAACATAAGCAGTCGCCAGCGTTGCATGACCGCACAGCTCCACCTCTCCGCCCGGTGTGAACCAGCGCAGATGATAAGCGCCGCCCGCCTTAACGGCAAAAGCAGTTTCGGAGAGATTATTTTCAATGGCAATATTCTGCATGGTACGGTCATCCGGCCATTTATCCATCACACAGACAGCGGCAGGATTGCCCGCAAAGACCCTATCGGTAAACGCGTCAACTACATATTGTTGCATAACAGCCTCCTTAAGATAATCGCTTACTAAACCGATGCACTTAGAGAAACTTTCGAGGTACATAGGCGAGCTTGTATTCTATATGAGTTTATTATATGCTCATGAATACAAATAAATAAAATCGATGTTTATTATTTGAATATGCAGAAAGGTTATTTGAACGATGGAAAGGTACATCGCGCTTCTGAAAGTCATAGAGATCGGCAGCTTTACAAAAGCAGCTGAACTGTTGGGCTACACACAGCCTGCCCTCAGTCAGATGGTTGCATCGTTAGAAAGAGAGTTGTCCATCAAGATTTTGTACCGCTCCCGTTACGGAATACGACTGACGCCAGAGGGCGAACGGCTGTATCCGTCCATTCAAAAATCTGTGCTGCAATATGAAGTCATGCGCCGTACTGCGGATGAGATCCGGGGACTGGACTCCGGTATCGTACGTATCGGGACGGTTTCCAGCGTGTCCTGCCACTGGCTGCCGGGCATTATCCGTACATTTTGGCAAAATCATCCGAACATTCAAATCGTACTGCATCAGGGAGACTACACCACCATCCCTGAGTGGGTGCGAACCGGAGCCGTCGATTTCGGCTTTGTCAACCCCGCTGCGGTGAGGGGGATGGAAACAACCATTGTCAAGTCAGGTGAGTTTCGCGCGATACTTCCGAAGCATCATCCGCTGTCAGAAAAAAAGTCACTGATGCTTGAGGACTTGGCAGAGGAACCGTTTTTGTTACTGGAGGAAGGCTTGTACAGCGAGCCGCTGGAGGCATTTCGAGCGGCGGGCATTACCCCTAAGGTGAAGCTGCGTGTCCATGACGATTATTCCATCCTGTCCATGGTGGAACAAGGGTTAGGAATTTCTATTTTACCCGAGCTTGTACTGCACAAAACGAATTATGATGTAGTGACATTGCCTACCGAACCGGCGATTGTCCGCACGATGGGTATTGTCACAAAGGACAAAAAGGCACTGCCGCTGGCGAGCAAAGAGTTTGTTCAATGCCTAATGGAACACCGGGAAGCACTTATCGGCTGACTCTGTACGCAGCTGCTGCCTTGATGGTATCTACCAGATTCCTGCTATATTTCATACTGCCTCTCCTTTCATGATTTTCCGTTATCTGCTGTCTCAGACTGATTTTTTCAG
>CAVJQN010000015.1:0-7882 GCA_963651635.1 Agathobacter sp. | reverse complement strand
AAGAAAGGTAAGAAATCCGATGTACTCTTGAGATCACATATAGAAAACTGGATAGTCGCTATTTAAGAGCTATATGAACTGTTCACTCAGAGATATGGAGACTCAGGTCAGATGCCGACAGTGTAGAGAAACGGGCAGGGATAGTAATAAGAACGAGAGAACGAAGAGCAACCGACATAGCTTTGAGAGAACGAAGGACAACTGAATAGGGAAGGTAAAGTATCATTTGAAACAGCCTGAAACAAAGGAGATACGTCAAATGAACGAACCGGCAACATGGTAGACCACTCTGCGTGACGAGAAAGCGCAGGGTGGTCTTAAAATCGGCTACTATGCAAGCGCGTCTCCCGGTGCTAAAATCAGAAAATCCAAATCGGACATTAAATACAAAGGGAGATGCGGCATCATGAATATAACGGTATATCTGGGCGCACTTGAGGGCAATGATCCGGCGCTGGCAGCGGCAGTCAAGGAGCTGGGAACATGGATAGGCACGAGCGGCAATGCGCTTGTCTACGGCGGCTCTAAGACAGGACTGATGGGAGAGCTTGCCGACAGTGCGATGGCAGCGGGTGCAAGAGTCACGGGTGTAGAGACGGAGTTCTTCGTGCGCGAGGACGTCCACCATACGGGGCTGGATGAGCTGATAGTCGTAAAAACCATGCCGGAGCGCAAGACCAAGATGATAGAACTGGGAGACGCATTCATCGCGTTTCCGGGAGGTACGGGGACGCTGGAGGAGATATCCGAGGTCATGTCGATCGTATCGCTCAGACGCCTGTGCGCGCCATGCATCCTCTACAACCTGAACGGCTACTATAATGATCTGAAGGCGCAGCTGCAGCATATGGTAGATATGGGCCTTTCGACCGAGCAGCGTCTGGAGGGCATACATTTCGCAGGGGATCTTGATGAAATCAGGCGGATATTAGGACAGTAAAGAGATATTATATTGAAACGATGCAAGCCCCAGGTTCCTGATGGAACCCGGGGCTGTCGCGCGTGCGCGACATGCCAAGTGGACACCGAGACAGTAGAGAGATATGCGTAAGCGATGCAAGCCCCAGGTTCCTGATGGAACCCGGGGCTGTCGCGCGTGCGCGACATGCTCATTCGTGCACAAGACCTCGCTGTAAGCAAGCTTCCGCGAGGCCTTTATGCACTTCATTCGCGCATCGCTTTACGTACGCGCACTTACGACTCGCGCAGTGTCGTATATCCCATGAGATATTTGTCCACATCGTGTGCACAGCGGCGTCCCTCCGCCACTGCCCAGACGACGAGCGACTGACCGCGGTGCATATCGCCAGCGGTAAATATCTTTGCCACTCCGGTCGCGTAGGTATCGGGATCGGCTGTCTCTACTACGCCGCGCTGCGAGAGCTTCACGCCGAAGGCATCGGCAGTGTACGGCTGGCAGCCGGTGAAGCCTGCCGCGATGAGCAGCAGATCGCAGGGCAGTGTCTTCTCCGAGCCCTCCACCAGTATCATCTGGCGATTCTCAAAGCGCACCTTGGATGTGACTATCTCCTTCAGCTCGCCCTTCTTATTCGTATGGAACTCCTTGACGGTAGTCTCATATACACGCGGGTCATGTCCGAAGCGGGAGATGGCCTCCTCGTGTCCGTAGTCCGTCTTGAGTGTCAGCGGCCACTGCGGCCACGGATTGGACGGCGCACGCTCTGCGGGCGGCTGGGGCATCATCTCAAGCGCTGTCACGGACTTGCAGCCGTGACGCAGCACGGTGGCTATGCAGTCATTGCCGGTATCGCCGCCGCCTACGACGACGACATTTTTGCCTGCGGCGCTGATATAGTCGTCTGACGAAAGGAAGGTATCAACATCGCGTGAGTGTTCATCGCTCCACACTCCGTCCGCACTGTCAAAGCCGTGATCCAGCAGGCTCCTTGTCGTAGCGGTCAGGAAATCGACCGCATAGTATATGCCCTTGATCTCGGCGGGATCTCCGTCCTTGAGTGCGCGCGGCTGCTTGGCTCCGCACGCCAGAACGACTGCATCGTAGCTGGCGGTCAGCTCTGCGGCGGTGATATCGACACCGACATCCACGCCCGTGCGAAATTCCACTCCCTCAGCCTCCATGAGGCGCATCCTGCGGTAGATGACGCTTTTATCGAGCTTCATATTGGGGATACCGTACATGAGCAGTCCGCCGATGCGGTCAGAGCGCTCAAAGATCGTGACGCTGTGCCCCCTGTGATTGAGCTCATCAGCCGCCGCCAGTCCAGCAGGACCGCTGCCCACGACGGCGACTCTCTTGCCGCTCCTTACCTTAGGTATACGCGGCTGCATATAGCCGCTGGCATATGCCGTCTCTATCACGAAGAGCTCATTGTCATGTATAGTGACAGGCTCGCCGTACTCGCCGTTGATGCACGCCTTCTCGCACAGAGCCGGGCAGACCCTCCCGGTGAACTCCGGGAAGTTGCTGGTCTTGATGAGCCGGGAGAGCGCGTGCTCATAGTGACCGAGATATACCTGATCGTTCCACTCGGGGATCAGGTTGTGCAGCGGGCAGCCCGTGAACATACCCGCCAGCTTCATAGCCGACTGGCACAGCGGTACGCCGCAGTCCATGCAGCGCGCGCCCTGCTCCCGTCTCTCCTCATCGGAAATGGGCTTGTGAAACTCCTTGAAGCTCGTCAGACGCTCCTTAGGAGGTATATCATAGTTGCTCTTGCGCTTATAATCCAGAAATCCGGTTGCCTTGCCCATTACGCGGTCACCTCCTCAAATGCCTCCAGGACTGCATTGTCATGCGAGATGCCCTGCTCCTCATATCTGCTGATGGCTGTCAGCATCCTCTGATAGTCATTGGGCAGGATCTTCTTGAAGTCCGACACCCTGTGCTCGAAGTCGGCGAGTATCTCCGCCGCCAGAGCCGAGCCCGTCTCCCTTTCGTAGTCGGTCAGTATCTCGCGCAGCTCCGCGATATCGTACTTGTCCGTGACCTCCTGCAGAGAGTCCATATCCTTGTTCATACGGCGGTAGAGCGAATGGTCGCTGTCCAGCACATATGCTATGCCGCCGGACATACCTGCCGCGAGATTTTTGCCCGTGGGGCCGAGTATCACGGCGCGTCCTCCGGTCATGTACTCCAGACCGTGATCGCCGCAGCCCTCCGCCACCGCTACCGCGCCGGAGTTGCGCACGCAGAAGCGCTCGCCCGCCACGCCGCAGATGTATGCCTTGCCGGCTGTCGCGCCGTACAGGGCGACATTGCCGATGATGATGTTGTCAGACGCCGTAAATGCAGCCTTCTCGGAGGGTACTACCACGAGCTTGCCGCCGGAGAGACCCTTGCCGAAACCGTCGTTGGCATCGCCCGTCAGGCGCAGAGTGAGACCCTTGGGGATAAATGCTCCGAAGGACTGTCCGCCTCCGCCCTCGGCGCGGATCGTGACCGTATCATCGGGCAGATTGTCGCCGAAGACTCTGGTGATATCCGAGCCGAGGATAGCTCCGAACGTGCGGTCCGTGCTGGATACCTTGAGCGATACCTCGATGGGCTTCATCTTAGCCGCTGCCGCCTTCATCTCTGGTGCAGAGCGCAGAGCCGGTCCGCTGCCCGTTCCCGCGTATGCGGTCTCCGCCCCGGCTGAGGCTGTCGGTATCTCGATCTTCGCCTTTTTCAGTGCCTCGTAAAGAGCGGGCAGGAGCACGGACTCGTCCTTCGTCCTCTCCAGATGGAAGTCATATATATGCTCTCTGTCAAAGTGCGTATGCTGTGCGTGAGCATATGAGGGATCGAGTATACTGCTCAGATCGACCTCGGTTGCCCTTGCGGCGGTGAGATTCTCACGCTTCTTGAGGCAGTCGGTGCGTCCGACCATCTCTGCTACCGTCCTAAAGCCGAGCTGTGCCATGATCTCACGCAGCTGCCTTGCGATGAACAGCATGAAGTTCATCACGTACTCGGGCTTGCCCGCGAAGCGACGGCGTAGCTTTTCATTCTGCGTAGCCACGCCCACAGGGCAGGTATCCTTGTTGCATACACGCATCATCATGCAGCCCATGCATACCAGTGGTGCAGTGGCAAATCCGAACTCCTCCGCGCCCAGCAGAGCGGCGATAGCGACGTCGCGCCCGCTCATCAGCTTGCCGTCGGTCTCTACGCATACCCTGTCGCGCAGTCCGTTCTCCATGAGCGCGTGATGCGTCTCCGCCAGTCCCAACTCCCACGGCAGTCCGGCATTGTGTATGGACGAGGACGGTGCTGCGCCCGTGCCGCCGTCATAGCCGGATATGAGTATGACCTGTGCGCCCGCCTTGGCTACGCCGCTGGCTATGGTTCCCACGCCCGACTCAGAGGCGAGCTTGACGGATATACGCGCGTAGCGGTTGGCATTTTTCAGATCGTATATCAGCTGCGCCAGATCCTCGATGGAATATATATCATGATGCGGCGGCGGCGATATCAGAGCCACTCCGGGAGTGGAATACCTCGTCTTGGCTATCCACGGATAGACCTTCTTGCCGGGCAGATGCCCGCCCTCGCCGGGCTTGGCTCCCTGCGCCATCTTGATCTGTATCTCCACCGCGCTGCCCAGATATTCGGATGTGACGCCGAAGCGCCCCGATGCTACCTGCTTGATAGCGGAGTTGCGCTCCGTGCCGAAGCGCGCGGGATCCTCGCCGCCCTCGCCGGTGTTGGACTTGCCGCCCAGACGGTTCATCGCGATCGCCATGGTCTCGTGCGCCTCCTGCGATATGGAGCCGTAGGACATGGCGCCCGTCTTGAAGCGTTTGACAATCTCCTCGGCAGGCTCGACCTCCTCGATGGGTACGGGAGGCTGCTGCGGCGCGAATTCCATCAGAGCGCGCAGAGTGCACGGACGCGAGGCGTCGTCTACAATATCGGTATATGTCCTGAACTGCTCGTAGCTGCCGCTCTTGACCGCCTGCTGCAGGTTGATGATGGTCTCGGGACTGTAGAGATGCTCCTCCTTGTCGCGTCCGCTGCGCAGCTTGTGAAAGCCCACGCTGTCGAGTGTGGTATCGGTGCCGAGCCCGAGCGGGTCAAATGCATGGTCATGCCTAAATGCCACGTCCTCCTCGATCTCTCTGATGCCGACGCCTCCGACGCGCGATACGGTTCCGGTGAAGTAGCGGTCTATCAGCTCCCTGGACAGACCTATCGCCTCAAATATACGCGCTGACTGATAGGACTGGATAGTCGAGATGCCCATCTTGGCTGCTATCTTGACCACGCCGGACAGCAGCGCCCTGTTGTAGTCCTTGATGGCGGTATGGTAGTCCTTGTCCAGTATGCCCTTGTCTATCAGCTCCGATATGCACTCGTGTGCGAGATACGGATGTATGGCACGCACGCCGAAGCCCAGCAGCGTAGCCATATGATGGACGTCTCGGGGTTCGCCCGACTCCAGCACTATGGATACCTTCGTGCGCTTCTTCGTGCGCACGAGATGCTGCTCCACGGAGGATACCGCCAGCAGCGAGGGTATGGGCATATGGTTTTCGTCCACACCGCGGTCGGAGAGGATGATGATATTGCTGCCTCCGGCTGCCGCGCGGTCTATGGCTATATTGAGCTGCTCCAAGGCTCTCTCCAGAGAGGTATTCTTGTAGTAGAGCAGCGATATCGTCTCCGTATGGAAGCCCGGCTGGTTCAGCGACTGAATCTTCATGATATCCACGCCCGTGAGGATGGGATCATTGACCTCAAGTACGCGGCAGTTCTCCGGCTTTTCATTGAGCAGATCGCCGTCAGAGCCTATATATACCGTCGTATCGGTCACGACCTTCTCGCGCAGCGAGTCGATGGGCGGGTTCGTGACCTGCGCGAACAGCTGCTTGAAGTAGTTGAAGAGCGGCTGGTGCTGGCGCGAGAGCACGGCGAGCGGCGTATCATGTCCCATGGAAGCCGTAGGCTCGGCTGCATTTTCCGCCATAGGCAGTATGCCGCCGCGCACGTCCTCATAGGTATAGCCAAATACCTTGTAGAGCTGGTCTCTGAGTACCTGATCGTGCGTCGGTATCTTCCTGTTCGGGATGCTCAGCTCCTTTAGGTGCAGGAGATTGCCGTCCAGCCACTCGCCGTAGGGCTCACGGTTGGCGTACATGCTCTTGCACTCGGCATCTGATATGATCTTCTTCTGCACGGTATCGACAAGGAGTATGCGTCCGGGCTCCAGACGCGACTTCTTGACGATATGCTCCGGCGCGATATCCAGCACGCCGACCTCGGATGCAAGTATCAGGCGATTGTCGTCCGTGATGTAGTAGCGGCACGGGCGCAGTCCGTTGCGGTCCAGCGTCGCTCCGAGCAGGTCTCCGTCGGAGAAGATGATCGCGGCGGGACCGTCCCACGGCTCCATCATGGTCGCGTAGTAGTGGTAGAAGTCCTTTCTGTCCTGCTCCATGAAGCGGTTGTTCTTCCACGGCTCGGGGATGATGACCATCATCGCCAGCGGCAGCGGCATGCCGTTCATATAGAGGAACTCCAGCGTGTTGTCCAGCATGGCGGAGTCAGAGCCCTTGCCGGAGATGACGGGGAATATCTTGTCGATATCCTTCTCCATGACGGGAGATGACATGGTCTCCTCACGCGCCAGCATACGGTCGACATTGCCCCGGATGGTGTTGATCTCGCCGTTGTGTGCGATCATGCGGTACGGATGAGCGCGGTTCCACGACGGTGTAGTATTCGTAGAGAAGCGCGAGTGCACGAGCGCGATGGCTGTCTCGTAGTCATGATCCTGCAGATCGTCATAGAATCTGCGCAGCTGCATGACGAGAAACATCCCCTTATATACGATGGTGCGGGACGAGAGCGAGCAGATATAGGTATCCTCCGAGCTCTGCTCGAATTCACGCCTGACGACATAGAGCATCCGGTCAAATGCCAGCCCCTTTTCGACATGCTCCGGCTTGGCTATGAAGCACTGCATGATGCAGGGCATACTGTCTTTAGCGAGGTCGCCGAGGATCTCCGGGTGTACGGGTACAGTCCTCCAGCCGAGCAGCGTGAGATGCTCCTTTTGCAGGATGACCTCAAGCATACGCATGGCAAATGTGCGCTTGAGCGTGTCCTGCGGAAAGAAGAACATGCCGATGCCGTACTCTCTCTCTCTGCCGAGTCTGATGCCCTCCGCCGCGGCTGCCTTCTTGAAGAACCTGTGGCTGATCTGCGTCAGTATGCCTACGCCGTCGCCGACCTGACCCGACGCGTCCTTGCCCGCGCGGTGTTCGAGCTTTTCGACGATGCTCAGCGCATCGTCCAAGACCTGATAGTCCCTGTGACCGTCGATATTGACGATGGTGCCTATACCGCACGCGTCATGTTCGAGTTCCAGAGACTCAAAGAGCTGCTGCCTGTACTGCTGCTGGTGTATGTCGTCCATAGTCGTGTCTCTTTCTGTGAGAATGAAAAAAGACGCTTTGAGCCGCGGTATACCACGGACTCAAAGCGCCATTGCATTGAGCGAAATAAATAGTGTAAGTATGTTTAACACATGCGCATGGCGGTGTCAAGGAGTTTTAATGTTGCCGGGCGCAGGCGGGCGCCGGCAGAGGGTGCGGATGTCACACATTTCTCACACCTTCCGCCTTGTAAACGGAGGGTGGCTGTGCTAGATTGTTAGACACGAAAGCGAGGAGGTGGATGCCATGAATATAATAAGTAAGAAGGTTGCTCTGTTCGTCGGAGGGGTGCTGTTCGGATCCGCGGGGATCAAGATTCTCACCAGCGATGACGCCAAGAAGGTATATACACATACGACGGCGGCGGTTCTGAGGATGAAGGACTGCGTGATGCATACGACCAATCTGGTTCAGGAGAACTGCGGTGATATACTGGCGGCGGCCAAGGATATCAACGAGGCAAGAGCGGCAGCGGCTGAGC
>CAVJQN010000014.1:5016-7827 GCA_963651635.1 Agathobacter sp. | reverse complement strand
ATTATACATAATCATTAAAATATTATATTCTCTTTCTGAAAGATATGTCAATTTTGGCAATACAGAGGATTCAGAGCCGCAAGAGGCTCATATAAGGAGGATGAAGCTATGGATATCAAATCAAGAGTACCGGGTGTAGTGATTGAGGTTCTGGTGAAGGAGGGCGATCAGGTTGCAGAGAAGGACGTGCTCGTAAAGATAGAGGCGATGAAGATGGAGCAGCCGATACTCACTCCCGTAGCCGGAGAAGTAACTGAGCTCAATGTCGAAAAGGGCGACCATGTCAAGGCAGGTCAGGTGCTGGCTGTCATAGAGTGATTGCGGGAGCGCGGTGAGCGCAGCAATCCGGTATCGGTTGAGGGCAAAAGGTCTTTTGCCCTGCTGTAAGTAGGAGGAAACGGGAAGAAATGGGCATCATCGAATATACACTTTTTGCATACGGACTGACGGCTGTCATATCAGTTCTGGTGGTGGCAATCATAGTGCTGATCAACAAATGCATGGTAGGAGGGAAGTAAATGGAGCTGCTTGCACAATTATTTCCGGGGCTTGCCACATTTGCAGCAGTGGAGCCGCCGGTAGCCATAGCCAGAGTAGTCCTCATCATCGCGGGCTTTATACTGGCTTATCTGGGCTTTGAGAGGAAGCTGGAGCCGCTCATCATGATACCGATGGGCATCGGCATGATCTGCGTGAACTGCGGCGTCCTGTATCTGAATCAGGATACCGTCGGAACCATCTTTCTGGATCCGCTGGTATCCGATCCTGACGAGCTGATGAATATCATGCAGATCAACTTCCTGCAGCCGGTATACAACATGCTCTTCAGCAACGGACTCATCGCGTGTCTTGTATTTCTGGGTATAGGCGTGCGCAGCGATCTGGACTTTCTGCTGTCGCGCCCGTGGACATCGGTGATGATCGCTCTGTTCGCCGAGATGGGCAGCTTTGCGGCACTGGCAGTCGGCGTGGGCGTGTTCGGCATGGCTCCCAAGACTGCAGCATCGATAGCCACCATAGGCGGGGCTGACGGACCGATGGTGCTTTTCACATCGCTGCAGCTGGCGCCGGAGCTGTTCGTTCCGATATCCATCATCGCATATCTCTATCTCAGCCTGACCTACGGCGGATATCCGACACTGATCAAGCTGATGGTACCGAAGAAATACAGAGGCATCGACATAGAGGAATATCCTCCGGAGATCCCGACCAAGACCAAGTTCGTCGTCGTGATCGTCGTATGCGGACTGCTGTGTCTGCTGCTGCCGATGGCCGCGCCTCTGATTATGTCATTCTTCCTCGGCGTAGCGATCAAGGAGGCCGAGGTCAATGAATACGTGGCACTGCTGGAGAACGGGATCATGTACTCATCTACTCTGTTCTTGGGGTTGCTGCTGGGCGTGCTGTGTGAGGCATCGACCATATTGAATCCCGTAGTGCTGGAGATACTCGTACTCGGAGTGATAGCGCTGGCAGTATCGGGCATCGGCGGACTGCTGGGCGGCTGGATACTCTATGTGATCAAAAAGGGCAAGTTCAACCCCGTCATAGGCATCGCGGGCGTATCCTGCGTCCCGACCACGGCGAAGCTGGCTCAGAGAGCCGTATCCGAGGAAAATCCCTTCGCAATCATACTCCCCGTGGCCATGGGAGCCAATATATGCGGAGTTATCACGAGCGCGGTGGTAGCGGGTGTATTTATCTCGACCATCTCACTTGTGAAATAACCCGGATGGCTGCGAGGATACCGAGTACAGCGGGAGGCTGAGATGAATAGTGAAGATACGATTTGCTGGGATCACCTGAGACAGGACAAGCAGGAGCGTCTGTCTCAGGCCGCGCAGTACGTGAGCGTAGGCAAGACGGTTCCGGCCAAGAATACAACAAAGCTCCTCGAGGCGGTGATACGCCCGGGCGACCGCGTCAATCTGGAGGGCAATAACCAGAAGCAGGCAGACTTTCTCGCAGAGAAGCTCTGCAAGGTTGATAAGGAGAAGGTACACGGACTGCATATGGTTCAGTCGTCCATGACGCTGGAGAGCCATCTGAAGCTCTTTGAAAAGGGCATAGCCGAGAAGGCGGACTTCTCCTACTCGGGTGCACAGGCAGGCGCGATAGCGGATATGATCTCACAGCGCAAGATCAGGCTGGGAGATATCCATACATATCTGGAGCTGTTCGGCAGATACTTCATCGACCTGATGCCGCGCGTGTCGCTGGTGGCGGCGATCGAGGCAGATGCCGAGGGCAATCTGTATACCGGCTTCAACACGGAGGACACGCCTACCATCGTCGAGGCCACGCATTTCAAGCAGGGCATCGTGATAGTTCAGGTCAACAGGATCGTGGACAAGGTACAGCGCGTGGATATCCCGGGCGAGTGGGTCGATTTCGTGATAGAGGCTCCGAGACCATTCTATGTGGAGCCGCTATTTACCAGAGATCCGGCGCTGATCACGGACTGCCAGATACTCAGGGCGATGATGGCGATAAAGGGCATCTACGCCAGATACGGGGTCAAAACGCTCAATCACGGGGTAGGCTTTGATACGGCGGCGATAGAGCTGCTGCTGCCCACCTACGGCGAGGAGCTGGGGCTCAAGGGCAGGGTATGCACGTCATTTGCGCTCAACCCGCATCCTACGCTGATACCGGCGATAGAAAGCGGATGGGTCGAGAATATAAGCTGCTTCGGCGGTGAGCTGGGCATGGAGGACTATATCAGGGCGCGCTCGGATATCTTCTTCACGGGAGATGACGGCTCGCTCAGATCCAACAGGGCATATGCACAGACAGCAGGTCTGTACGCCT
>CAVJQN010000014.1:0-5006 GCA_963651635.1 Agathobacter sp. | reverse complement strand
CCTGCGATATGTTCATAGGAGGCACGCTCCAGATAGATCCCTACGGCAACAGCTCCACGGCGACAGCCAAGCGTGTATCGGGCTTCGGCGGCGCTCCGAATATGGGCAGCGATGCCAAGGGCAGACGCCATGTGAGCGACGCGTGGCTCAGGTGCGGCGAGGAGACCGCCGCTATGCCTCAGATGACGGGCGACGTGCCGAGAGGCAGGAAGCTGGTGGTGCAGCTTCAGGAGACATTCCGCGAGAAGATGGCGCCGGGCTTCGTGGAGAAGCTGGACGCATGGAAGCTGATGGAGGACGCAGGTCTGCGTATCCCGCCCGTCATGGTATACGGAGATGACGTGACGCATATCGTGACGGAGGAGGGCATCGCCTATCTGAACCAGTGCGAGAGCATCGAGGAGAGGGTGGCGGCGGTGCGCGCGGTCGCGGGATATACCGAGGTAGGCATGAAGGCCGATCCGAAGGAGACGGCGCGGCTGAGAGAGCGCGGGATAGTACAGACGCCCGAGGATCTGGGCATCGATGTGACGCGTGCCAACAGAAAGCTGCTCGCGGCCAAGAGCATCAGAGAGCTGGTCGAGTGGTCGGGAGGACTCTATCATCCGCCGGCGAAGTTCAGAAACTGGTGACAGGTGATTAGCAAAGAGGAGGCCTTGATATATGGCATTGACAGAGCTGCATTTTGAATACGAGGGCGATCCGCGATGCACTATACATAAGAGCTGGTCGCACACGGGAGTTGTAGGCTCCGGAGATCTGGAGATCCTCATGGAGAAGAAGGAGCAGGGCGGCAGGTTCACGGTACAGGTCACTACGCCGGTATCCGGTTTCGACGATGTGTGGGAGCGGGTGCTGGAGAAGTTCGCACAGGAGACGGGGATAGGCGATGTAGCCATGGAGATCAATGACAACAACGGTACGCCGTTTGTAGTAGGTCTGCGGCTCAGGCAGGCATGGCGCGAGGCCGCGGGAGGCGATGCATCATGACACAGTGTAAAAATCCGGGATACAGGAGCTTTTACGAGGCGACAGCCAGAGAGCGTGCCGTCGGACTGGTGGACGAGGGCACATTTACGGAGCTGCTGGGTCCTGAGGACAGGATGACAAGTCCGCATCTGCCCGTGCTGGGAGAGGCCGTCGAGTTCGACGACGGAGTCGTAACCGGGGTCGGCAGGATCGGAATGCATACGGTATTTGTGATATCGCAGGAGGGCAGATTCATCGGAGGAGCTGTCGGAGAGGTATCCGGCGCGAAGATGGTGGGCATATTCCGTCTGGCGCAGGAGGCATACGACAGGATACGCGAGAAGCATCCCGATGACTGGCAGGAGCGCCGCCCCGCGATACTGGTATCCTTTGAGACCGGCGGAGTGCGGCTGCACGAGGCCAATGCAGGCCTGCTGGCACATGCCGAGGTCATGGATCAGATCATGGACGCCAAGGGCAGGATACCCGTCATCGCGCTCATAGGCAGCAAGATAGGGTGCTTCGGCGGTATGGGCTTTGTGGCGGCGGCTATGGATGCAATCATCATGAGCGACCGCGGCAGACTGGGGCTGACAGGTCCCGAGGTCATAGAGCAGGAGATGGGCAAGGACGAGTTCGATGCGTCCGACAAGGCTCTGATCTACCGCACGACCGGCGGAAAGCACAAATATATCATGGGCGACTGCAATGTGCTCGTCGCAGACTCGATAGACGAGTTTCGGGAGGCGGCCGGAAGGCTGATCGCTCTGCCGTATGAGGAGCTGCGCAGCTACAACAGGATAGGAAGCAAGCAGAAGGTGCAGGAGCAGATGGCGCTGGTGAAGCTGGCGGCTGAGCTGGATCCTCACGATTCCACGGATGTGTGGAGATACTTCGGCAATGACGATGCCGACAGCTATGAGGATATGCTGCTGCCTGAGTTCATGACCAAGGTCAAAAGAAGAGAGGGGGCTGTGGGCTGATGTGTGAGAGTCTGGTTGGAAAAGGAAGAGAAGCCATCGGGATGATCATAGATCCGGACTCATGGACAGAGGCTCTGGCGGGAGATACAAAGCTCGATCCCGAGTACGGCCCCGGCGCGGTCGTGGGTACGGCGCGTCTGGGAGGCAGGCTCGTGACGATACTGGCCAATGACGCGCAGGCGATGAATCCGAGATTTCCGGTCGTATACTTCGGCATCATCGGCATGGAGGAGGCATATAAGATGGCTATGGCCGTATATGCCACCATGGAGGCCGACGAGGCCAAGCCCGCCGCGGACAAGCGACCGATAGTGCTGATAGTGGACACCCCCGGCAACGGGCCGGGCAAGGTCGAGGAGATCTTCGGCATGAACAAGGCCACGGGATCGTATCAGCTGGCGCTGGCCGAGGCGCGCAAGAAGGGTCATCCGATCGTAGCCACGGTCATAGGCAGAGCTATCAGCGGAGCATTCCTGTGCCACGGACTGCAGGCGGATCAGATACTGTCGCTGCCGAAGCGGTACGGAACCATGATCCACGTGATGCCGCTGACCAGCATTTCCCGTATCACCAAGCTCGATGTGGAAAAGCTCGAGGAGCTGGCGCAGACCAATCCGGTCTTTGCCGCAGGCGCTGAGTTCTTCTATCGTCTGGGAGGTGTCGAGGAGCTGGTGGAGAGCCCGCAGGATATGCGGGACGCGCTGATGCGTCATATCGATGAGATATACGAAAAGAAGGCGCAGGGACGTGCCGACGAGCTGGGCCCGTGGGGACGAGGAAAGCTGGGCAGGCTCAGAGAGGGTCGTGTCACACGCGATACGGTGCTGGGCATGATGGAGGACGAGTGGAGCCGGGTGGCAGAGCAGTATCTGTGACGGGAGCAGCGCATGGACGTACTGAGCGAGCTGGAAAGATATGTAAAGGAGTGCTCTACCGCGCCGACGTATGAGGATATGCCGCGCAGGAGTCTTGCCGACAAAGGGATCGCGGGACCTACGGCGGCTCATGCCATCGAGGAGCTGCACACCCCGCTCAACATAGCCTATACGACCTATACGACAGGTACGAGCGCCTTCCAGACACCCGTGGGCATATGCCACGAGGAGCTGCCGGGTAGGACGCAGGCGGGCTGCAGGGCGCTGGGAGCGTGCGGAGTGGCAGAGGGATCGCATGTGCTTATCACATATCCCCCGCTGGTCAATGTCTTCGGAACGCAGGCACTGCGGGAATATCCGGTGAGCTGGAGCTTTATGAGGTGCTCGAGCAGGGACGCATTTCTCGCGGCGCTGTGCAGACAGAAGCCGGATGCCGTCATAGGAGAGAGCAGCTTTATCAGGGCGGCACTCGAGGACAGTCGCCGGATGGGACTGGAGGAGCTGATACCGGGTGATCTCAAGGTGATAGCGGCAGGAACTCCGCTGGATATGGAGCTGCTCGATGCGGCCGGGAGATACGACGGGATGGAGGTTCACGACCTGTACGGCTGTCAGGAGTTTGGCTGGCTGGCGGCTGACGGAGTCCCGGTGCGTGATGATATCAGACTGCTGGAGTGCGGGAGAGAACACTATATGCAGATATCCGTAGGAGGACTGCTGACGGGAGACTGCTTTCCCGAGAAGAGCGGCGGGCATATCCTGAACCCTGACGGAGCTGTCATCAGCTACGGAAGGCAGCGCATGGACGAGGAATGGGTGACGACGGTGCTGGAGACCACGGCGGCAGACGCACAGACTGTCTCGCGCATGGCACGCAGCGTGCTCAGACTCAAGTCACGGATAGTCAGGGTCTCGGAGAGCCTTAAAACCGGCGCGAAGCGCACGGTGCTGGGCTTGGCGCCATACGGCAGCACTGATTACACAGAGCTGACAGGGCCGGAGGCGACGGGATATATCGACGATATGCTGGCGGCGCAGATACGCTATCAGCAGCAGCCGAAGAATGACGCGGCATGGCTCAAAAGCAGGTAGTGATGCTACGGCGATATAAGGGTCACCGGAGACGTCGGGGATGATCACAGGATAGCTGAGAGCAGCTCGGTGCTGCCCGACTAAAGCACAGATATGGGAGCTGACAGCAGACTATGGAAAGCATACCGGCACTAGACAGGCATGATCTGGTATATCTGACACCCAAGGGCAGAGAACAGGCGATGCGCCAAGCAGACGTCGAGGCACAGAGGATCTTCGGAGCAGAGCTGCTGGAGCGGATCACGGAGCAGTGCCCCGGTATAGTCATGAGACAGGAATCCTCAGAGACACAGCAGAGCTGTCTGCGGCTGGGCTACTCGTGGCACGAGAGACGAGACGGTGTCAGGATGCGCTTTGCTACCATGACAGACCGCGCCGAGGTACTCAGAGTCGAGAAGCCTTGGGAGCTGGTGCAGTACGTCGAGCGACTGCATGACGAAAGACTGAGGAGGATGCTGTACAGCATCAGGGATGCCGGAGAGAGATATGGCATCAGGTGGGGCATCTTCGGGTCATGCGCCATGGAGCTGGCGACGGGGATGTCGTATACGGACGAGCGCTCGGATCTGGATCTGATAGCGGTGCGCGAGGGAAAGGAAGACTGCGGCTGCAGCACCTCCGACGGCATGAATTGCCCGGACGCAAATCTTTACTCTTTCTACAAGGAGTGCTGCGATATCACCGAGGATACCCGCCCGGACATGGAGATACTCATCCCCGGCACGGGCAGCGTCAAGGCGGCGGAGTGGTTCTCGCAGTCGGAGACGGTATTGGTCAAGGGTCTGGAGGGCGCGAGGCTGGCAGAGCGGCGGGAACTTTAGTCTTTGCAGTTGCGCAGATGCAGATAGTTTGCATTTTTCGTTTTCGCCAAAAGTGACGCCATAACTGGCATTTATCGCGACTTTTTGCTATGATGTCCTCGGTGAGGAGCTGGCATATGAAGCTATATACACGTGAAAAATACCTGAAGAAGATACGGAGCTTTTACGATGCGGATGATATCATCAAGGTCATAACCGGCATAAGGCGCTGCGGCAAGTCATGTCTGATGCAGTCCATAGCAGAGGAGCTCCACGGAAAAGGTGTC
>CAVJQN010000013.1:0-9248 GCA_963651635.1 Agathobacter sp. | reverse complement strand
GGCTGCGGCTGTATGGCTGGCGGCTGTGCTCATGAGTGTGTCGCCGCTTCACGCGGTCGGCGCGGAAGGTGCTGCATATGCAGGTGTGCGGACGGATGCCGCAAGCTCGCAGGTGAGTGCGGCACAAAGCGGGCAGGAGGCACAGGCGCAGGAAAATGCTGCGTCCGCTCAGGCTGTATCTGCGCAGGCGACGTATGCACACGACGCTCCGGCAGCAGGCAAGCCCGTGACGCTGCGTATATGCAGCTGGGAGGAATATATCGACGAGGGCGGCTGGGACGAGGACGAGGTCATAGATCTGGAGTCCGGCGATATCTTCGGTGAAAATCCGATGATAGACGACTTCGAGGCATGGTATGAGGAGACCTACGGTGTGCAGGTCAATGTGGAATATTCGACATTCGGCACGAATGAGGATCTCTACAACATGCTCACGCTGGGGGATACCTACGATCTGGTATGTCCGTCGGAGTATATGTTCATGAAGCTCATCAGCGAGGACATGGCAGTGCCGCTGTCGGATGCATTTTTCGATGAGGACTATGAATATAATTATTATATAAAGGGTGTATCGCCGTATCTGCGGGCGATATTTGACGATCACGAGATAGACGGCGAGCCGTGGAGCAGATATGCGGCGGGATTTATGTGGGGTGTGACGGGCATTGTCTACAATCCCAATCTGATGACACGCGAGGAGGCATCTACGTGGAATGTGCTCACGGATCCGGCATACCGGCGGCGCATCACCATCAAGGACAGCGTGCGCGAGTGCTATTTTGCGGCGGTGGGCGCGCTGAACTCCGAACTGCTCACGAGCGACGCTTTCAGGAATGATCCGAACTATGCGGACAATCTCGAGGAGGTCATGAACGACACATCGCCCGAGATGATAGCGAGAGTTCAGGACTGGCTGCAGCAGGTCAAGGACAATGTCTACTCCTTTGAGGTGGACTCGGGCAAGGCGGATATGGTGACGGGCAAGGTCGCCGCGAACTACCAGTGGTCGGGCGATGCGGTATATACGATGGATCAGGCGGAGGAGGATGATTTTGATCTGGAATTTGCCGTGCCGCATGAGAGCTCGGATATATACTTCGACGGCTGGCTGATGCTGAAAAGCGGCATAGGAGGTGACGCAGCCAAGCAGCACGCGGCGGAGGCATTTATCAATTTCGTATCGCGCCCGGACAATGCCGTCAGGAATATGTACTATATCGGATATACGTCATTCATCTCGGGCGGTGATGATCCGACGATACTGGAATATATGGACTGGAGCTACGGAGCCGAGGAGGACGAGGAGTCGCCCGTCGAGTACGATGTCACCTACTTTTTCACGGGTGATACACAGGAGTCGGATGAGGAATATATCCTGACCGTCCCCGAGGAGCAGCTCTACCGCCAGCTGGGCGCGCAGTACCCGAGCAGAGAGGATATAGAAAGAACCTGCATCATGAGATACTTCGATGCCGCGCAGAGCGAGGCGACCAATCGGATGTGGGTCAATGTGAGATGCTTCAATATCAACAATCTCCCGTGGTGGGGATGGCTTTTGACGGCAGCGGGAGCGGCAGGCGTGGCATGGCTGGCGGTAAGGCGTCTCCATATCGCACGTCGGATAAGCGAGGCCGAAAAGGCGGAGCAGCGAATGAGAGCCACCGGTGGGTGAGATTGACGACATGTGCAACAATCCATACAATAATGATACTAGGGGATAAAAGCCAAGCTCCGACGCAGGCTTGCTTGCGAGAGGGATATTGACTTTGAGACACGCGGTGCGACTTGACAAGCAAAGCCACTGCCTCAGATGGGGAGGTCATCATGTACGATGTAGTGATAGTAGGAGCGGGACCGGCAGGACTGTCGGCGGCGATATATACTGTGAGAGCGGGCAAGAGTGCGCTGGTGCTGGAGGCGGCAGCATACGGCGGTCAGATCATCAACACACCTGATATAGAGAATTATCCCGGTATCGCGCATATCTCGGGCTTTGACTTCGCGACCGGTCTGTATAATCAGGCGGTCGAACTGGGCGCACAGGTCAGATTTGAACGCGTGACAGGCATTGAAACGGTCGGAGACACTGTCGGCAAGACGATACTTGTAAAGACTTCAAAAGGTGAATACGAGACTAAAAGCGTGATACTCGCCACAGGCGCCAAAAACCGCCGCCTCAGACTGGAGGGCGAGGATGCGCTCATCGGCAGGGGGATATCATACTGTGCGACATGCGATGGGATGTTCTTTAAGGACAAGGTCGTCGCGGTCAACGGCGGCGGCAATACAGCCGTAGAGGACGCGGAGTATCTGGCGGGTATCTGCTCGAAGGTATATCTGATCCACAGGCGGGAGGGCTTTCGCGCCGACAAGAAGGATCTCGACAGGCTGCGTGCAAAAGACAACGTCGAGTTCATACTGAACGCCAATGTGACAAAGCTAAATACTATGGACGGACGTCTGTCGTCGATCGAGGTGACGGACAAGAACACTCAGCAGGTGCGGGAGATAGAGCTTTCGGGACTTTTTGTAGCCATAGGGCAGATCCCGGACAATGCTGCATTTGCCAATGTAGCAGAGCTTGATCCGTCGGGATATATAGTAGCCGGAGAGGATACGAAAACCGGGCACGCAGGCATCTTCACGGCGGGGGACTGCCGGACTAAGACAGTGCGCCAGCTGACGACTGCAGCAGCCGACGGAGCAGTAGCAGCGCTCGCCGCGTGCGCGCACGCAGATATGGTTTGAGATATTATAGATCGCGGCACGCAAGAAGCCCCGCGTCATAGCGACATCAGAGAGATGTCATCATGGAATATCTCGAAAATCACCAGATGCTCGACAGGCGCGTAGAGGGGCGGCTGAGGGTGCCGGGGGCTGAGCCGGCGGAGTAAAGGATAAACGGAGGTAGATGGAAATGGGTTGTACAACGATTCTTGTGGGCAGGAATGCGAGCTACGACGGCTCTACGATCATGGCGCGCAACGAGGACTCCGGCGGGGGAACATTTGACCCGAAGAAATTCATAGTGGTCAATCCGGAGAATCAGCCGCGTGAGTACAGGTCGGTGCTGTCCAAGTTTGCCATAACGCTGCCGGACAACCCGATGAGATATACCGCCATGCCCAATGCGATAGATGCCGAGGGTATCTGGGGCGAGGCGGGCTTCAACGAGGCCAATGTCGCCATGACGGAGACGGAGACCATCACGTCCAATCCGCGTGTGCTCGGAGCAGATCCGCTCGTGCCGGACGGTATCGGCGAGGAGGATATGCTGACCATAGTGCTGCCGTATATACGCAGCGCGAGAGAGGGCGTGCTGAGACTGGGCGCGCTGCTGGAGCAGTACGGGACCTACGAGATGAACGGCATAGGATTTCAGGATGTCAATGAGATATGGTGGATGGAGACCATCGGAGGGCATCACTGGATAGCAAGGCGGGTGTCGGACGATGAATATGTGGTGATGCCGAATCAGATGGGTATAGATACATTTGATCTGGACGATGCATTCGGGGAAAAGAGAGAGAATCTGTGCTCTGAGGATATGCTGGACTTCATCGGGGATAATCATCTGGACTGCGGCATACATGATGAGCCGCTGGAGATGACATGCGAATTTGACGCAAGGGCGGCATTTGGCAGCAGGAGCGACGCGGATCATTGCTACAATACTCCGCGTGCGTGGTATATGGAGAGATATCTGACGCCCCACACATATGACTGGGACGGTCCGGAGCCCGACCGCACGCCGGAATCCGACGACATACCGTGGAGCCTGCATCCGAACAGGAAGATCACGATAGAGGACATCAAGTACGTCCTTTCATCGCATTATCAGGGCACGGACTACGATCCGTACAGCAGGCATGCCGATCCGAGGAAGAAGGGAATGTACCGCGTGATCGGCGTGAACAGGAACAATTTCCTTGCCATCACGCAGATACGCCCGTATGTACCGCAGCAGATCGCATGCGTGGAATGGATAGCGGAGGGCTCAAATGTGTTCAACACGGTGATGCCCTTCTACGGCAATGTGACCGACACGCCGCTGTACCTGTCCAATACGACGAAGGTGCCGGATACGGCCAATTTCTACTGGGTCAACAGGATCATAGGCGCACTGGCGGACGCGCATTACGGCGAGTGCATCCCGCACATCGAGCGCTATCAGCTGAAGATGGCGAGCTGCGGGCATGAGCTGCTCAGAAAGTATGACGATGCATATATCGAGGCGGCGCAGATGTCTCCTTCCGCACGCAGCGAGGAGCAGCGGGCGATGGTGCAGGACGTGAGCGGATATCTGACACAGTGCAATGATGAGATGGCGGCGGAGCTGCAGGAGGCGACCGATGATCTGCTCGCCAAGGTGCTCTATACGGCGAGCCTGCATATGAAGAATGCGTATGCGAGGTCGGATAACTGAGACCGCGAAAGCCGGAATCTAGGATAATGTGGGTTCTGGCGATGCGGGCAGAGAGCGCATTGTATTGAGTTAAAGATTAGGCACTTACAACAAGAGGGAGGCGGTCATCGACCGCCTCCCCGCATATATAAATAAACTTACGTCTCTGCCTCGATGAGACCGTATGCCCCGTCCCGCCTCTTATATACCACGCTGACGGAGTTCGTCTGAGCATCCTGAAATACGAAGAAGTTGTGTCCGAGCATATCCATCTGCAGGCATGCCTCCTCGGGGTCCATGGGCTTGACCGCGAACCGCTTGGTCTTGACTATCCGGATCGGATCCTCGGCGGCATGTTCCTCATTATCAGGCTCCTCTATGAAGAGTCTGGAGAAGGAGACTGCCGACTGCCGCTTGCTGATGAGCTTCTGCTTGTGCTTCTTGATCTGTGCTACGATGCTGTCAGCTACATCATCGATGGAGGATATGATATCACGGCTCTCCTCCTCTGCTCTGACGAGCCCCAGCTTCGTCGGAATCGTCACCTCTATCTTCTGCAGATCCTTGGTATAGGACAGGACGACTTTGGCTTCAGTATCCTCGGAAAAATACTTGTCCAGACGCGAGAGCTTCTTCTCTATCGCCTCCCTGACACCATCTCTTACAGTCATGTTCTTTCCGCTTATACTATATAGCATACGATCACTCCTTTGCTTTAAGATAGATATATTATAGCACAGTTTTCAGACAACTCAATTTATATTTCTTTAATATTACGACAACTGCAAGCCGCTTCACATAACTTTCATTAACTATCTGCAGGGCATTTATGCTAGAATATTTCTACTTATGTGGATGGAGACTAGGGTCGAAAGGTTCAAATCTCCGATGCAAGCTTGCTTGCATGAGGAGTTTTGACTTTGAGACCCGCCAAAACATGAGTAAGTAGCCATTTTTCGTAGAAAAATGAGCGGATTACGAATGTTTTGTAAGGATTGCGGGAGCGCAGCGCGCGGAGCAATCCTGTATCCATAGGGTATTCCTGCATAGGACACAGAGGAGAAGATACGATGGCTTTTTTTGATAAATTATTCGGCTCGCACAGCGAGCGCGAGCTGAAGCTAATCCGCCCGATAGTCGCCAAGATCGAGGCATTGAAGCCTGAGATGGAGCAAAAAAGCGATGAGGAGCTTCGCGCTCTCACGCAGCAGTACAAGGACCGCATAGCCACAGGAGAGGATCTCGACTCCATACTCCCGGAGGCATTTGCCACGGTGAGAGAGGCGGCGAGGAGAGTGCTGCATATGGAGCATTATCCCGTACAGCTCATCGGCGGTATCGTGCTGCATCAGGGACGTATCGCGGAGATGAAGACCGGCGAGGGCAAGACGCTGGTATCGACCTGCCCGGCATATCTGAACGCGCTGGCAGGCAAGGGCGTGCATATCGTCACGGTCAACGACTATCTGGCAAGGCGAGATGCCGAGTGGATGGGCAGCGTGCATGAGTTCCTCGGTCTCAAGGTAGGATGCGTGCTCAACGGCATGAACTCCGAGGAGAGGAAGGCGCAGTACGCCTGCGATATCACATATGTGACGAACAACGAGCTGGGCTTCGACTATCTGCGCGACAACATGGCGATATACAAGGATCAGCAGGTGCTCAGAAATCTCGACTATGCCATCATCGACGAGGTCGATTCCGTACTCATCGACGAGGCGAGGACACCGCTTATCATATCCGGGCAGTCCGGCAAGTCCACGAAGCTCTACGAGATATGCGATATGCTGGCAAAGCAGATGGTGCGCGGCGAGGCGAGCGGTGAGTTCACCAAGCTCAATGCTATCATGGGCGAGGATATCGAGGAGACGGGAGATTTCATCGTCAACGAGAAGGAAAAGGCGATAAACCTGACCGAGCAGGGCGTGAACAAGGTCGAGCAGTTCTTCCATATCGACAATCTTGCGGACGCCGGCAATCTCGAGATACAGCACTGCATCATCCTTGCTCTGCGCGCCAACAACCTGATGGCAAGAGACAAGGACTATGTCGTCAACAATGACGAGGTGCTCATCGTAGATGAGTTCACCGGACGTATCATGCCGGGCAGGAGATTCTCCGACGGTCTGCATCAGGCGATAGAGGCTAAGGAGCATGTGACCGTCAAGCGCGAGTCCAAGACGCTGGCGACCATCACCTTCCAGAACTTCTTTAACAAGTTCAGGAAAAAGGCGGGCATGACGGGTACGGCTCTCACCGAGGAGCGCGAGTTCAGAAATACCTACGGCATGGACGTCGTCGAGATACCGACGAATCTGCCGATAGCGCGTATAGATCACGAGGACGCGGTATACAAGACCAAGCGCGAGAAGTTCAGAGCGGTGGTAGACGACATCAAGCGGACGCACGAGAAGGGTCAGCCGGTGCTGGTCGGCACGATTACCATCGAGACCTCCGAGATGCTCTCGGATATGCTGCGCAGAGAGGGTATCCCGCACAATGTGCTCAATGCCAAGTTCCATGAGAAGGAGGCGGAGATCGTAGCGGATGCCGGCATACACGGCGCGGTCACGATAGCGACCAATATGGCGGGTCGAGGCACCGATATCAAGCTCGACCAGGAGTCCAGAGAACTGGGCGGTCTGAAGATCATAGGTACGGAGCGCCACGAGTCCAGACGTATCGACAATCAGCTCAGAGGACGCTCGGGTCGTCAGGGAGATCCCGGCGAGAGCAAATTCTATATCTCGCTTGAGGACGATCTGATGCGGCTGTTCGGTTCGGAGAAGCTGATGAGCCTCTTTGAGTCCATGGGAGTGCCGGACGGCGAGGAGATACAGCACAAGATGCTGAGCAATGCCATCCAGAAGGCTCAGGAGAGGATAGAGACCAATAACTACGGTATCCGTGAGAACCTCCTCAAGTACGATCAGGTCAACAACGAGCAGCGCGAGGTCATCTACGCGGAGCGTCAGAAGGTGCTCGAGGGCGAGAACATGCGTGCTACTGTCATGCGGATGATAGATGACGTGATCGAGACCGCGGTAGGTCGGACGATCCCCGAGGATCAGGGCAAGGACAAGTGGGAGACAGTACAGCTGAACGAGCTGCTCATCCCCATCATCCCGGTAGCGCCCGTGACGGAGCAGGAGACTGAGGCACTGAGCCGCAGCGAGCTGATCTACAGGCTCAAGACCGAGGCTGTACGTCTGTACGAGGCGAAGGAGGCGGAGTTTCCGACTGCCGAGCAGATGCGCGATGCGGAGCGTATAGTCCTGCTCAAGGTGATAGACAACAAGTGGATGAACCATATCGACGATATGGAGCAGCTCCGTCAGGGCATCGGACTGCAGGCATACGGCAACAGAGATCCGCTGGTTGAGTACAAGATGACCGCCTTTGATATGTTTGACGAGATGACCGCCGCCATCACCGAGGATACGGTACGGATCATGTATCATCTCGTGGTGGAGCGCAAGCTCGAGAGAGAGCCTGCGGCTAAGGTGACCGGAACCAACAGGGACGACACGGCAGCCAAAAAACCCGTCAAGAAGGCATCGGGCAAGATATATCCCAACGATCCCTGCCCCTGCGGCAGTGGCAAGAAGTATAAGAATTGTCACGGAAGGACAGCATAATACATGGTAGAGCTTGATCAGTACAAATATCTTTTATCCTCATACGAGCAGCCTCTGGCGGATCTGAAGAATTCTCTGGATCTGGAGAATAAGCAGAACAGGATCAGAGAGCTGGACGCCGCCATGGAGGAGCCTGATTTCTGGAACGATCCGGCGAAATCGACCAAGACCGTCAAGGAAGCCAAGAACCTCAAGGATATCGTGCAGGAGTATCACGATCTGGAGCGTGACTACGCCGACGCGGGCATGATGATCGAGCTTGCCAATGAGGAGAACGATCTGAGCATGGTCGAGGAGATCGCGGCGATGGTCAACGAGATCACGGTCAAGATAGACGAGCTCAAGATCAGCACGCTTCTCTCCGGAGAATATGACGATTCCAATGCCATCCTGCGGCTCAATGCCGGTGCGGGCGGCACGGAGAGCTGCGACTGGTGCTCCATGCTCTACCGTATGTACTCGAAGTGGGCAGACCGCAAGGGCTTCACGACCGAGGTGCTGGATCTGCTGGACGGCGACGAGGCGGGCATCAAGTCGGTCACATTTCAGATCAACGGAACCAATGCATACGGACTGCTGCGCAGTGAGCACGGCATACACAGGCTCGTGCGCATTTCCCCGTTCAATGCTCAGGGCAAGCGTCAGACGAGCTTCGTATCCTGCGATGTCATGCCGGATATCGAGGAGGATCTGGACGTGGATATCAATCCGGACGATCTGCGCATAGATACATATCGCTCCAGCGGCGCGGGCGGTCAGCATGTCAACAAGACATCATCCGCCATACGTATCACCCATATACCGACGGGTGTGGTGGTGCAGTGCCAGAACGAGCGCAGCCAGTTCCAGAACAAGGACAAGGCTATGCAGATGCTCAAGGCAAAGCTCTTCCTGCTCAAGCAGCAGGCGAATGTCGAGAAGCTCTCCGATATCCGCGGCGAGGTCAAGGATAATGCCTGGGGCAGTCAGATCAGGTCGTATTTCCTCCAGCCGTACAAGCTGGTCAAGGATCTGCGGACGGGCTGTGAGATGGGCAATGCGGACGCGGTGCTGGACGGAGATCTGGACAAGTTCATCACGGCATATCTGACATGGATGAGCCTTGGATGCCCGGATCGGAGGGTATCTGAGGACGCCTGACGGGAAAGGAGGGCGGCGCTATGATAAGGGTTGCGATATTGGGACTCGGGACGATCGGCTCGGGT
>CAVJQN010000012.1:0-2961 GCA_963651635.1 Agathobacter sp. | reverse complement strand
TCCATATCCAGTATATGGATGATCTCTGAGCCCGCAGCGTCCGCCTTCTCCTGCCATGCGAGCTTGCTCATGTCATCGCTGACATGATACATGCCCTCGCGTACTCCCGAGACTATCTCTATGACACCCTCGGACATCATATCTATGCCGTAGACGGTATCTCCGGCCTTGATATACAGCACACTGTTGCTGCCAAGATGCGCGAGCGTCTTCATATCCTGATCGAGCTTCTCATAGGTCTGAGCGACCGGTATGAAAAATCTCTCCGTCAGAGCGCACTCAGCCGTATCATAGTACATCACGCTGATGCCTGTCTGACCCTCATGCTCTCCGCGGCTCATATAGCCGTACGCCAGAAATGTCAGCCCGCCCGAAGCATCCGTCCTGAGCATATCGACGGCATTTTTCTGATACGCGCTGTCTATATCGAGCAGATCGTCGCCCCGCAGCGACCAGACGCGGCGCATCTCGCCTTCCTTGGTATCATATGCCCACAGATCGCGCGTCGCGACGAAGTAGACATAACGTCCCTCTCCGCCCGTCATATACGAAAGCTCCGACTCCTCGTTGATCCCCAGAGTCAGGCGCCTGCCGACCAGATTGCTCTCGGCTACCGTAAATACCTCGCGGATCCGTCTGGAGTAGTTCATCATATATATGCGCTCGATGCCCACGCGCATGGAAAATGATTCCTCGATCTCATATATATCAGCCTGCGCGCCGCCACCGCCCGATGCCATCGTGCGTATCAGTATCTCTCCGGAGTTGCCGTCATAGTGGAGCAGGCGCACGTCCTTGTCCCCGGCGGGCGCCAGATCAAGGTCGGCATATGCCAGATTTTTGAAGGTGGATTTCAGAGTGGTATATGCGAGTGTCGTATCGTCCGCAGAACCGTCCGTCTCGACATATGTCGTATTGGCACGTGCGGTCTCGTAGTCATAGTTGCGCGCGGAAAAGTCCAGCGCCAGCGTCAGCAT
This sequence comes from Agathobacter sp., assembly GCA_963651635.1. Taxonomy (GTDB): domain Bacteria; phylum Bacillota; class Clostridia; order Lachnospirales; family Lachnospiraceae; genus Darwinimomas. The sequence continues at coordinate 1,984 of CAVJQN010000012.1, read as the reverse complement.
TTCCTGCACCGTCTGCTGCTCCTCGGGCATGATGAGCCGCGAGTGGTAGTATACATCCCCTGCGCCCTCTACCGAGAGTATGACATCAAGCGTATATTCCCTGTCCCTGATGATGAGATTGGGCACGGAGAGAACCGCGTCTATGCCGTCGGCGCCGCGTGTGTAGTCGCTCAGCGTCGTGCGCTCCACCAGCTCGGACGTATCCTGCATGCGTATCTCATATGTGATGCCTGATATGTACGACCCGTTGCTGCTGATATGCAGCGGGAGCCTGCGGTCTGCGGGCAGTATCGTAAGGGTGTCCGCCGTGACATCAGAGCTGACATCTCCCTTATATCCGTGCATGATATTGAGCCTGCTGCCGGTGATACCGTCTATATCCGTACTGATCACGGGCAGCGCAGAGACAGGCAGAGCCTCATAGTCCGCATCCTCCGATGCGGTCGTCTGTCTCTGGGAGAGATAGATATTGAATATAAAGGCCACGAGAAATACCGCCGTCAGCAGCAGTATTCTATGCCCTGTCCTTATCACTCTCATGCTCTATACCCTCTGTTGCCTCCTTCATGAACAAAACCTTGGGAGTCATCAGTATGATCTTGATATCAAGCCAGAAGCTGTAGTTGGTCATATATGCCAGATCCATCTTCAGCTTATCATATGCCGTCGTATTGTATTTTCCGAATACCTGCGCCGAGCCGGTCAGTCCCGCCTTGAACTTCAGGCGGTATGCGAACTCCGGCATATCCTTCTCCAGCTCCGCCGCCAGCTCCGGTCTCTCCGGGCGCGGACCCACCAGGCTCATCTCGCCCTTGAGTACATTGATGAGCTGCGGCAGCTCGTCCATCCTCGTAGCGCGCAGCACGCGACCCGCGGGCGTGATCCTCGGATCGTCCTCGCTCGCCAGCACCGCGCCGCATTTGGACTCTGCGTCCGGCACCATGGTGCGGAACTTGAGTATGTCAAATACAGCGCCGTCCTTGGTCAGGCGCTTTTGCGTATAGAAGACAGGTCCCCCATCGTGCAGCTTTATCGCGACTGCCGCGAGGATAAATATCCAGCTCGACAGCACCATAAATGCCAGCGACAGCACTATATCCGTCGCTCTCTTTATCAGTGCCTGATCCGGCTGCAGGTCGTCATTGGCATAGTAGTACAGCTGAGTATCAAACATATTCATCTCGCGCCCGGAGCGCACGAGTATATCGCCCAGCTTGGGCAGTGAATATGCCTCTATGGAGTACTCATAGCAGTACTTTATCAGCTCGAGGCGATCCTGCGCCCCGACATCCCCGATGAGTATGCACTCGTAGTCGTGGAGCCTGCCCAGCACATGCTCCATACCCTCGGAGATGTTTATCTGTCCGCATATATCGAACTTGTCGCATCTGGCGTCCATCTTTCTCACCAGACCTGATATATCCCGCCTCCCGTTGACGATCAGCGTGCGCCTCGCGGGAAATCTGCGTGCATATATCGCAGAAAAAAGCCATGTCCACAGCGCCATGACCGCTATATCAGCGACCGTCATGAGCATGAGCATCCCGGGTCTGATGAGCCTCTGATCCGTCCAGCTCATGAGCAGATATGCCGCCGTCCCTGCTATCACCAGTGCAAATGCATGCGAATATATGATGACCGAGCGCTTGAGTACGCCTATATCCAGTCCGCCGTAGGTCACCAGAAAGAATATCAGCACTATCATGTATATGCCCAGCAGGAACCAGTTGCCCCGGTTCCAGAAGGGTCTGTGCAGCGACGGGTTGTAGTGGCTCAGCCATACCATCCGAAACAGCAGCGCCTCAAAGCACAGTATGACCACTGCGTATATGAACTTGTATATCCTCTGCTTATTTCTGTTTTTGCTCATATCGTCTTAGTATAACACAAAAGAGCAGGCACTGCCCGCTCTTTTCTGTGTGACTTAATGGCATTTAATGCCGGGGACAATCTTCAACGGGCGGACGATATTGCCCTGAGAATG
>CAVJQN010000011.1:0-4344 GCA_963651635.1 Agathobacter sp. | reverse complement strand
TATCCACTTTGCACGAGGTCTGGGAGGCGCTGGCGGACTACTACGCGGGATCCGGGCTGGTCAGCGTGGCGTATGATCCGGCGGGAGAGCACGGATATGCGCAGACAGGCACTACCGTCTACGGCAATATGATGGCGGAAAGAGACGATATGCTGATCGCAGTCAGCGGCAACGACGAGCGCTTCACCGTGACGTCGGTATTTGACAATCTCGGCAAGGGCGCGTCGGGCGCGGCAGTGCAGAACATGAATATCATGCTGGGTCTGGACGAGGCATACGGGCTGACGATAGGGTAAATATTGTATATCAAGGAGAGAGATATGGCAGAGTTCATAGAAGGCGGCGTATGCGCCGCGCAGGGCTTTAAGGCGGCGGGCATACATGCCGGGATGAGGGCAAATCCGGACAAGAAGGATCTCGCGCTCATCGTATCGGATACGATATGCAGCGCGGCGGCTGTATATACGAAAAATGCGGTCAAGGCAGCACCCATACTCATAGACATGAAGCATCTCGCGGACGGCAGGGCGAGGGCGATCATCGTCAACAGCGGCAATGCCAACGCGTGCGCGCCTCACGGCGAGGAAAATGCTATAAGGATGTGTCAGGCGGCGGCACAGGCGGTGGGCTGCAGTGCGGAGGACATAGTAGTATCCTCCACAGGCGTCATCGGTCAGACCATCAATGTAGGCGCGATAGATGCGGCTGTCCCGGCACTTTATACGCAGCTGGAGCATACCCCGGAGGCGTCACTGGCGGCGGCTCACGCCATCATGACCACTGATACTGTCCCCAAGGAGGTCGCGGCGCAGGTCGAGATAGGCGGCAAGGTGGTGAAGCTGGGAGGCATAGCCAAGGGCTCCGGCATGATTCATCCGAATATGGGCACGATGCTGTGCTTTATCACGACGGACTGCGCTATCAGCGCGGATATGATAAAGCAGGCGCTTCTAGAGACCGTGGCAGTCAGCTTCAACCGCATCAGTGTGGACGGCGATACATCGACCAATGATACCTGCTGCATACTGGCAAACGGTATGGCAGGAAATGCCGAGATTACAGAGAAGGATGGCGACTATGCAGCATTTGTCGCAACACTCAAGGAATTGTGCGTGACACTGGCGAGAAAGATGGCATCGGACGGAGAGGGTGCAAAGCACCTGATCACCTGTCATGTGCAGGGCGCGAAGGATGAGAAGTCGGCAGAGACGATATCAAAATCAGTCATATCATCGACACTCACCAAGGCGGCGATATTCGGTGCCGACGCGAACTGGGGCAGAGTGCTGTGCGCCATGGGATACTCGGGAGAGAGCTTCGATCCGGACCGGGTGGACGTGCATTTCGCAAGCGCGGCAGGCGATATAGAAGTATGTCATCAGGGCAGGGGACTGGACTTTGACGAGGATCTCGCCAAAAGGATACTGACGGAGCACGATATCGAGATCAACATCACGATGGGCGAGGGGAGCGGCGCGTGCACCTGCTGGGGCTGCGACATCACCTATGACTATATCAAAATCAACGGAGACTACCGCACGTGAGATAAAGGAGGATACAGCATGTCGGACTATACAACGAGGGCGCAGACACTGGTCGAGGCGCTGCCGTATATACAGGAGTGGTCGGGCAAGACCGTCGTCATCAAGTACGGCGGCAATGCCATGATATCGCAGGAGTTGCGCGAGGCGGTGATGAACGACGTGATACTGCTGTCTCTGGTAGGCATCAAGGTCGTCATGGTACACGGCGGCGGCCCCGAGATCTCGGATATGCTCAAGAGGCTGGGACACGAGTCGCGTTTCGTCAACGGGCTGCGCTACACCGATGAGGTGACCATGGAGGTCGTGCAGGAGGTGCTCTGCGGCAAGGTCAACAAAAATCTGGTGGCGCAGATCAACCGCCTCGGAGGCAAGGCTATCGGACTGTGCGGTCTGGATGGCGGATTGTTCAAGGCAGTGCTCAAGGACGAGCAGTACGGTCTGGTCGGCGAGATCACCGAGGTAGATCCTACGCTGGTTACGGCGGCGCTGGAGAGCGGACATATCCCGGTGGTGGCGACGGTGGCACAGGGCATGGACGCGCAGACCTCCTACAACATCAACGCGGATACGGCGGCGGCTCAGCTGGCATGTGCATTGCATGCGTCCAAGTTCGTGCTGCTGACCGATGTGCTCGGCATCATGAGAGATCCCAAGGACGAAAGCACGCTTATCCGGGAGATGCATGTCGAGGATATACCTGAGCTTATCGCGGACGGAACCATATCCGGCGGCATGCTGCCCAAGGTGGAGTGCTGCGCGGACGCGATAGCGGGCGGCGTCAAGAGGGTGCATATACTGGACGGCAGGATACCACATTCCATACTCATAGAGCTGCTCTCCGACGCAGGTATCGGAACTATGATGAAAGGCTGAGCGGGCGAAGCTGAGAGAGTATATGGCAAGGACGGCGACGCAGACAGCACACGATGCGGACGACACTGGAGGCAGATGACACATGATGCAAGCACAGCGTCTGATGAATGTCACGTCCGGTTGTATGGATATCTGCATATGATACGGGGAGAAGGAGCCAACATGAATAATCAACAGGTCAAGGATCTGACAAATCAATATATCATGCCTACCTATGGACGGTTCGACGTGGCAATCGACCGGGGCGAGGGTGCGTGCTTCTACGACTTCGAAGGGCGCAAATACATCGACTTCACCAGCGGCATCGGGGTCAATGCACTCGGAACGGGATATCAGCCGTGGGTCGATGCCATCGCTGCGCAGGCATCAAAGCTCGGGCACACGTCCAATCTGTTCTACACCGAAAATGCCGCCAGGCTGGCGCAGATACTCTGCATACGCACCGGCATGGACAAGGTATTCTTCGCCAACGGAGGCGGCGAGGCAAACGAGGGCATGATAAAGCTCGCCCGCAAGTACAGCTATGACAGGTACGGAGAGGGGAGAGCTACCATCATCACGCTCAACAACTCCTTCCACGGCAGGACGATCACGACGCTCAGGGCAACGGGTCAGAGCGTGTTCCATCAGTATTTCTTCCCGTTCACCGAGGGCTTCAGATATGCCGACGCGGACGATATCGGCTCGCTTGAGGCGGCAGCGGGCGATGATGTATGCGCGGTCATGGTGGAGCTCGTGCAGGGAGAGGGCGGCGTGCTTCCGCTGGATCCTGCATATGTCAAAAAGCTCAAGGCACTATGCGAGGAGCGTGACTGGCTGCTGCTCGTGGATGAGGTGCAGACCGGAGTAGGCAGGACGGGCAGGCTCTTCTGCTTCCAGAACTATGATATACTGCCGGACGCGTGTACATTTGCCAAGGGCATCGCGGGCGGCCTGCCCATGAGCGGTGTCATGGCGGCGGAGAAATGCTCGACCGTGCTCGGCCCCGGCATGCATGCGACGACATTCGGCGCCAATCCGGTCTGCGCGGCAGCGGGACTCGTCGTCCAGCAGGTGATGACGGACGAGTTTCTGGAGGAGGTCAACAAAAAGGGAGCATATCTCAGAGAGCAGATAGAGACAATGCATCTTGACTGCTTCGGCAGCACACGCGGCATGGGACTGATGATCGGTATCACGGTAAATGACGGATACAGCAACAAAGAGATAGCAAACAAGCTGATAGACGGCGGTCTTTTGGTGCTCACCGCCGGTCCCGGCATACGCCTCCTGCCCCCGCTGACCATCACGAAGCAGGAGATGGACGAGGGGCTTGCCATCATGAAGAACGTGCTGTCCGTGTGATTGCGGCTTGTGTCTGCAGCAAATATGCAACTGGTGCTTTGCACAGATGCATGCAGATGCGGATATAGATATAGATATAGATATAGATGTCCTACCTGCCCCTGCAGGTTTCCTCATCTGCCAGTTCTTCAAGCCTTTTCTTGGAGGGGATGACATAGTGTCGCCCCTCCTTTCTGATGAAATCATGTCCAAGCAGCCATGTAAATGTGTTATTTACAGTTACGCGGCTTGTATTGACCATCCCCGCTATATCCGAGTGAGTGAAGCTGACGTTCAGGACGTAGCTGTCATGAGCTCCTGCGTCAGAGCTGACACCGTACTGCTTGCACAGATTGAGCAGCAGGTGGACGATGCGTGCCTTTGAGGATGAGAAGCTGAGCTCAAGGATCTGATTGCGAAAGATGACATTTTTCCGAAAGACGCTGTTGTATATGCGTATATTCAGCCGCTGGTCGCTTTGCGTGGCGCTGACAAGCTCGCTTTGCGGGATGCAGTATATGTAGGAATCCTTTATGCAGACAGCGTGCTCAAAGTGAGGAAAGCCCATGATGCACGCGACCTCACCGAACAGGCAGCCCTGCTC
>CAVJQN010000010.1:0-22980 GCA_963651635.1 Agathobacter sp. | reverse complement strand
CCGCTATGTGCGCCGCAGAGAGACGTGCCATGCTGGAGCGCCTGGGCAAGGGAGAGTGGCGGATATACGGAGCACATGGTGCGAAGTATGAATATAGAGTGTGAGAACAATAGGTGCAACTGCACTGGTTTTAAGAATAGCGGATGGGATTGTTTGTTGGACGAAAACAGCCGGAAGCTGTAATTCAACAATCCGCAAATATCCCGACGACCTCCATCTCATCAAGCAGATCCATCTCATCAAGCTCCGACTCGACGGTCAGGAGCTTTTGCTTTGTGCTGACGAGGACGGCTCTGGTCTGCGGGATATCGTCGATCGAGGCGGTCAGATCCGCATCACAATCACTGCAGCGCACCTTGGCGCTGCAGTCCTGACATTTGCGATATGTGAAGGTGTAATTATATTGCATAGTTGTTTTCGCTGCGTTGGTTTGTCTGATGATATCGGAGCGCTGCGTTCCCGCACCGGTCGGTGCTATGTGCCACTGACACATAGCACCATGCAAACCGCGTCTACTTGTTCATGTTGCGGCGAATCTCAAGGTTAGGCGAGTACGATGCCCGTCAGCATGCGTATATCCTTATCCTTGGTCCTGCGGAAGGACGCGAGATTCTTGTTCTCGTACGTGCAATCCTTGATATGATACAGATTCTCCCTTCGTACGCCGTTTTCGAGCAGTGTTATCGTGATCCCGCTCTTGATATCAAGAAGGAATTTTCTTCCGGATACCGGATATCCGGCTTCCTTTGCCGCCTTCCATTCCTCCTCAGATGTGCGGCTCTTGTCGGTGTTTTTGAACATCCTGCTCATCTGCAGAGGCGTAAATTTCTTGCCGAACGGCTTTGCCAGATCATCTCCGACCTCATAGCAGTCCCCGCAGATAGACGGACCTATCATGACTATGAGATCCGCGGGAGAGCTGCCGTGGTTAAAGCGCATAAGAGCCAGTGCGGCTCCGACGATCTTGTCTGCCGTCCCACGCCACCCGCTGTGTACCATGCCGACGACCCTTCTCACCGGATCCAGTATATATACAGGCGCGCAGTCCGCCTCTACCGTACAGAGCACCAGCCCTCTGGCGGTGGTGATGACACCGTCTCCGAATAGTGACGGTTTTATGATCCCGGCTCCGGCATCCTCCGGCTTCGCATTGTACACGAGCGTGGAATGTGTCTGATCAAGTCTCGCCATCTGCTCCGGGACTGTGCGGAGGTTCCTGGCGATCTGATCATATTCCTCATATGAATCGGGGTCGTTTAGCCGATAGTGCTGCCCGTCCTCAAGCGTGGTATAAAATGCGTGCGCAAGCCCGGTTTCTTCGATCTGTTGCAGTATAAACAAGTGTCATTCCTCCTTGTATGAATCGCCCTGACTGCGCGGACGCAGCCACCTTAGGACATCCAGCCGATAGACAAGCACATATCCGATCGCACATACCGGCAGCGCCGTCAGCACATCGATGATAGAGTGCTGCTTCAAAAAGACCGTAGACATGCTGATCAGGACAAATGCAGCTGCAAAAAATATCCTCCAGCACGCCGCTCGGTACCTCTCCATATCAAATCCGGCAAACATCGCCGCGGCTGCTCCGATGACATGGAGCGACGGGCAGACATTGGTATTGGTATCAAAGCCGTACAGCCCGGATAGAAAGCGTGTGAAGACATTGTCCCGCGCAAAGCTCACCGGGCGCAGCTCCTGCGCCGTAGGATATATCATGTAAAAGATGATGGTCGCCGAAAATGTCAGTATGAAGTAGTGGTTATAGCGGATAAATGCCTGCGAATCATGGAAAAGGGAGTAAAGCATCATCCATACCATAAACACGAACCAGAACAGATACGGGATCACGAAAAACTCGTTGAACGGTATCAGCTCATCCATATAACAGGAGACGATATGATATTCCGGCACGCGGTACAGCCGCTCCACGAAGAAGAACATAAAGAAATAGACCGGCCAGTACCAGAACATCACCAGATGGGCATATCGCCCGCGACCTCTCAACCCCTGCTTTATATCTTGCCACGCGAACATATGTTTGTCTACCATTTTTTTCAATTTGTTGTGAAAAATGTCGTAAGCTCGTTAATCTCCTGCATAGCAGACATCGCTATTTGTGCCAGTAAAGATATTATGCTTTTGCAAGAGCGATCGTATCCGCATACCATGATACAGTGGCGGCGGTCTGCGAGCTTTATCTGCGCGCGAAGGAGCACGCGATCAGCTGCCGTGTGTACTCATCCTGCGGGTGGAGCAGCACCTCGTCCGTCAGTCCGCTTTCCACGACCTGACCGCGCCGCATGACGGCTATGCGGTCTGCCATGTAGTTTACCACGCCCATGTCGTGGGTGATAAACAAATATGATATATCATGTCTGTCCTGAAGGTCGCGCAGGAGATTGAGTATCTGCGCCTGCACCGAGACATCCAGTGCGGAGACCGCCTCATCGCATACGATGACCTCCGGCTCGGTGATGAGAGCTCGTGCTATGACTATCCTCTGGCACTGCCCGCCGGAGAGCTCCGCGGGATATTTGTCCATGACGGAGGGCTCCAGACCGACCGACTCCAGCAGCTCCAGCGCCTTGCGTCTGCGCAGCGATGCGTCAGGCTCCAGTCTGAGTGTGATGAGCGGCTCCGTGAGCACATCGCCGATCCGTGCATGGGAGTTCAGCGAGCCCTTGGGATCCTGAAATATGAACTGTACATTGCGGCGGAACGTCCGGTAGCCGTCTTTGGAGAGTGTGCGTATATCATCGCCCTTGTAGTATACATGACCGGATGTCGGCTGCTGGAGGTCGCCCAGTATATCACAGACGGTGGACTTGCCGCTTCCGGACTCGCCCACTATGCCCAGCGTCTCGCCGCGTTGCAGCTCGAGACTGACATGATCGACCGCCGTGACGGCATCAAGCACGCGTCCCGTCATGACGGATCTTTTCGTCGGAAACCGCTTGACGATATCTGTACCGCCAAGGAGTATCTGCCGGTTCATACGCCGCCTCCTTTCGCCGCCCGCAGCTCCTGCGCACGCCGGCACAGGCACATATGCCCGCCGCCGAGATCCTGCATGGTCTGCACATTTGCGCAGCTCTCCTGTGCATACAGACAGCGCGGCATGAAGATGCAGCTGTCAGTATCCCGTCCGCTTTCGGGCACATAGCCGGGTATCTCGCTGAGCCGCTCGTCTCCGACGGGCGACAGCGAGGGTATGACACGCAGGAGAGCGTTGGTATAGGGATGGGCAGGCGCGTCAAAGAGAGCCTGCGTCGGTGCTGTCTCGACCATGCGTCCGGCATACATGACTGTGCAGGAGGTGCTGTACAACCGCAGCATACCGAGATCATGACTTATCATCAGTATCGTGATGCCGGTTTTCTCATGTATTTCCCTGAAGAGATCGAGGATCTGGCGCTGCACGACAGCGTCCAGCGCGGTAGTAGGCTCATCCGCTATCAGCAGCTTCGGCTCGTTCATCAGCGCCATCGCGATATTCACACGCTGACGCATGCCGCCGGACAGCTCCCATGCGTATGAGTTCAGGACACGCTCCGGGTCGCTCAGTCCTACCTGCGCGAGGAGCTGTGCGGCGCGGGAGAGAGCCTGCCGCCTCGTACCCCGTCCGTGCAGGACATAGCTTTCTGTGATCTGTGTCCGTATCTTCATCATGGGATGCAGATAGTTGACGGTATTTTGCGGGATGAAGCCTATGTATTCGCCGTTTATCTGCCTGCGCTGAGCGTCGGTGAGCGTGAGAGCGTCCTGCCCGAAGATGGTCAGCTCGTCCGCCTCCCACTCTATATCGCCGGGGAGGATGTTCAGTATGGTACGGATGAGGATGGTCTTGCCGCCGCCGGACTCGCCCGCTATGCCGAGGAGGTCGTGCGGGTATATATCCAGATCAAGGTCATGGATGATGACGCTTCGCTGACTGCGTACATTGAGCCCGCGGATACGCACGAGGGGAGTTATCTTCTCTTGCTCTGCGGCCATGCGACAGTCCTCCTTTCGATCAGGATATCATTGAGCCCGTCGCTGATCAGATGAAAACTCAGGACAGTCATGAATATGGCGATACCCGGCGCGAATGCCAGATACGGATAGAGCAGCGCGTACTGCTTGGCCTCGGAGAGCATCAGTCCCCAGCTTGCCGAGGGCGGCTGCACGCCCAGACCGAGAAATGACAGTGACGCCTCGGTCATGATGGCAGAGCCGACGCTGGCGGAGAACTGAGTGATGAGCCGGGGCAGCAGCGCGGGCAGATAGTAGTGCGTGAACAGCCTCACGGATCCCGTACCGAAGCTGCGGGCTGCCTTGACGGAGAGTGCGGCTTCATCCTCCAGTATCATCGCGTGCGTCAGCCGGGCGAAGGGCGCTACGGTATATATCCCGATGGCGAGTATCGCGCCGTGCTCCCCCTTGCCGATGACGGCGACCAGCATCAGAGCCAGCAGCGTCCCGGGGAATGCCATCAGACCGTCTATCGCATACATTATCAGTGACTCGACAGCTCCCTTTATCATGGCGGCGAGGCTCCCGAGGAGTATGCCGACCGCCGCGCCCAGCACTACGGAGACAAAGCCTATCAGCAGCACCGTGCGCGAGCCGACCATGATGCGGCTGAGGATATCGCGCCCGAAGTGATCGGTGCCGAGCAGATGAGATGCCGACGCACCGGGCTTGAGATATGTATTCAGATTGTCCATGCTGTCAGGATCGCAGGGGAGATAGAAAAATGATATCGCGCACATCACCGCGACCAGCCCCAGCAGGAACATCCCGACGAGCAGATTTTTGTTGACCTTTTTCATAAGCTCACATAACAGTCCGCACCTGCGGGTTGAGCAGGGCACTCAGCAGATCCACCGCCAGAGATATCAGCACCACCACCGCGGAGATATACATGACGCAGCCCTGCAGCAGCGGGATATCACGCTGCTCGACTGCCACCAGCACGAGCCTGCCGAGCCCGGGCAGAGAGAAGACCGATTCGATCACGGTCGTACCGCCCAGCAGCTTGGCAAACTGCATCCCGGCTACATTGAGCGGAGCTGCAAGCGCCCCGCGCAGCGCGTACTTGAGGTAGATGATATGCGCGGGGAGCCCCTGCGCCTTGCCCATATCTATATAGTCCTGCCTGAGCGCCTGAAGCATGGAGGTGCGCACGGAGCGCAGGAGAGGTCCGATCTCGCCGATGGCAAGAGCCAGCGACGGCAGGAATATGCTCCCGAGATACGCGCCGAAACCTTTTGAGACAGAAACAAAACCCGATACAGGAAACCAGCCCGTTTGCAGCGCCAGATATATGATGAGCACTATGCCTATCCAGAAGCCCGGGATGGCGGTTCCCGCCTGCATGAGCGTGCGGCAGAGCATATCGAGCGGGCTGTCCTTATATACCGCGGACAGAGCGCCGAGCAGCACGGCAAATATGAGCGACATGCTCATGGACAGCACAGCCAGCGACAGTGTGACCGGCATACGCTGTCCTATCAGCGTCAGGACGCTCTGACCGTACAGGGAAGACGAGCCGAAGTCCAGCCGGACGAGCCCGCCTATCCAGTTGAGATATTGAAGGTACCACGGCCGGTCCAGCCCCATGGCATGCTTGAGCGCAGCCAGCTGCTCTGCGGTAGCATCGGTACCCAGAGAGAGCATGGCTGCATTGCCGGGGATCAGGGTCAGCACGAAAAAGGTGATGACCGAGACCGCGAGGATGACCAGCACGGCACCCTTTAAGCGTTGGAGGAAGTATCTAAGCATATAATTTTATTCGGCGGTTCGCAGCAAGCCGCTCTGTCTGCGCACTACGTGCTTGCCAGTCGAACTCACTGCTCAAATTTTAGAATCTTAAACTCTGTAGTTTCGGAGGGGTACATCGTGAAGCCCTTGAGTGCGCTGTTCATCGCAAAGATACGGTACTGCGTCTCTATCGGGATGACAGGTACCTTTTCAGCCACGAGCCTCTGGAAGTCCTGTATGAGCTCGGTTCTGCGGGTCGCGTCCAGCTCGGTTTCCAGAGCCGTCAGTATCTCGTCGCACTCACCCGTCTTGCAGCTGATATAGTCGCCGCTGTCGGACTTGAAGCGGGCGATGAAGTCATATGCGCTGAGCCTGCCTGTATTGGCCATGACCGTCATATCGTAGTTTTTGTCTGTGTAGACATTCTGCATCCAGTCTGCCCACTCCACCATCTCGATCTGACAGGTGATGCCAACCTTGCCGAGCTGATCCGAGATCATCTGGCCGATATTGGCATAGACCGGATATGCCTTGGGGAGCGTCAGCTTGAGTGTGATGCCGTCCGCATATCCCGCCTGCGCCAGAAGCTCTTTGGCATGCTCCGGATCATAGGGATGCACGTCATTCGTATCTATATACTCGGCGGCAGCGCTGGGCAGATATGAGCCCACCTTGTCGCCATAGCCGAAGCTGCAGTTCTTGATGATGATATCCTTGTCGATGGCGCATGCCATAGCCTCGCGCACCAGCTCGTTGGAGAGATATTCATTGTCCAGATTCAGGCACAGGGAGGTCACGGAGTTGACCGGCTTGACGAACAGGCTGACCGCGTCATTGTTCTCTATGGGCTCGGTAGATGCGCCCGTCACGTCCACCAGATCGATCTCGCCGCTGAGCAGTCCCACCATCGCGGTCGTCAGATCAGGCACTATCTCATAGTCGATGGTCTTGATACTCGCAGGCGTGTCATGATAAGCCTCAAATGCGGTCAGCTCCAGCGACTGCTGGAACGTCCAGAAGCTGAACATATACGGTCCCGTCCCGATGGGATGAGTCTTGAGGTCATCCGCGCACTCCTCAGGGATGATGACGGACCACGGATAGGCAAATGAAGTCAGAAGCACGGGATCCGGCTCGTCCGTCGTGAACCTGATCGTGTAGTCGTCGATGATCTCGGCTCCGGTTATGTTCTTATAATATTTCTTCTTGGAGCTGTCATCCTCGTGCAGGCGCTCGATGCTGTACTTGACGTCCTGAGCCTTCATCTCGCGTCTGTTGTGGAAGAGCACACCCTTTTTCAGGTGAAATGTGACCGATTTGAAGTCATCCGCCACCTCCCAGCTCTCCGCCAGACGCGGCTGATAGTTCCAGTTCTCGTCCACGATGAGCAGCGGCTCAAATATATTGGTAGTAACGAAAAATGTAGATACGGCTGAGGTCTTCTGCGGATCCAGCCCCTCGGGATCGGTCGTGGTAGCCACATGCAGGGTATCACGGGAGGATGCCGAGCCGCCTGCGGTCAAGGATGCCGAGCCTGATGATGAGGATTCCGATGAGGAAGAGCCTGACGCTGCGGGTGATGAGGACGAACCTGAGCATCCCGCGCATGAGAGCATGAGTATACCGGCGAGAATGCCGGCGAACAGCCTTCTTTTCATGATAAAAGCTCCTTTCAGTGAATAAAACTCCGGTTAAAGATGTTTTTTCCTGAGCCGATACATCGCGTCGGGTATGATAAGCTGCCTCACCCGTGCAGTATCGGTACACATGCTGCCGCTCCTGACAGGGATACAGCCGCCGCATGCGGAGTGCCGCTCCCACAGAGAGACAACCAACTCTATTTAACCCGATGTTCATGAAATGTCAATGTTTTTCGGCCTACTGCCGGACTGCCGGACTGAACAGCAAGCCCGGGACGGAGCACAGGCACAGTACAGGTACAGTATAGGTACAGTATAAGTACAGTACAGATATAGTACAGACACTGCACCGAATCTTGAACAAATGCTTGTGTATACATAACAAAATAATATCTTTTTTAAGCGCATTTTATACAAAAACCCGGCTGCGTTAAAAAATGGACAAAAAAATAAACATAAAACCCCGCACCAGCAGCACAAATTTTGTTGACAATGCGAAATCATGGTATTAGTATAGGACAAATCAAAGCGGTGATACAAATTTAACGATCTGCTCGGTGCGTCGGGCAGGCGCAGTCAGGAGCGATGATTATGGATCTTTATCTTTACGCAGGTGCGGCACTGGGTATATGCGCACTCATCTTTGCAGTCACCCTCATAGGCAAGGTCAGCCGGAGCGATGCGGGCACTCCCCGTATGCAGGAGATCGCAGCCTATATCCACGAGGGCGCGAGAGCCTTTCTGATGGCGGAGTACAAGGCGATGCTCATATTCGGCATCATCCTGTTCGTCCTCATCTGTGCAGGCATCAATCTGGTGACGGCTGTGAGCTTCGTCGTCGGAGCACTCTTCTCCACGGCAGCGGGCTATGTCGGCATGAATGTGGCGACCAAGGCAAATGTCCGCACTGCGGCAGCGGCGAAGGACAAGGGCATGAACGGCGCACTCTCCGTAGCATTCTCCGGCGGAGCGGTCATGGGCATGTGCGTGGTAGGCTTCGGCCTGTTCGGCGCGAGCCTGATATATCTGTTCACGAAAAATGCAGACGTGCTTTCGGGATATTCGCTGGGAGCATCATCGATAGCGCTTTTCGCCCGCGTGGGCGGCGGTATCTATACCAAGGCGGCTGATGTCGGCGCGGATCTGGTCGGCAAGGTCGAGGCGGGCATCCCCGAGGACGACCCGAGGAACCCGGCGGTCATAGCGGACAATGTCGGTGACAATGTCGGCGACGTAGCGGGCATGGGCGCGGATCTGTTTGAGTCATATGTAGGATCGGTCGTATCGGCGGTCACTCTGGGCGTTATGGCATATGCCGGCACCGAGATGGAGCAGGCAGGCGCGGTATTCCCGATCGTCATCGCGGCGATAGGCATCGCGGCATCGATATTCGGATGCTTCTTCGTCAAGGGCGACGACAACTCGGATCCCCACAAGGCACTCAAGATGGGCAGCTACACGAGCGCGGGAGCGGTTATCGTCGGTTCGTTTATAGCCAGCCGCAGCTTCTTCGGTGATTTCAATGCGGCGATAGCCATCGTGGCAGGCCTTCTGGTAGGTCTGGCGATAGGCATCATCACGGAGATATTTACATCGGCTGACTACGGATTCGTCAAGAAGATAGCGCAGCAGTCTGAGACCGGTCCGGCGACGACGGTTATCAGCGGTATCGCGGTCGGCATGGAGTCTACGGCGATTCCGATTCTTCTTATAGCAGTAGGTATCATCATCGCATATCGCGTGAGCGGTCTGTACGGCATAGCGCTGGCGGCGGTCGGCATGCTCTCTACTACGGGCATCACGGTCGCGGTAGACGCTTACGGACCCATCGCGGACAATGCAGGCGGTATCGCGGAGATGTCCGAGCTGGACGAGAGCGTCCGCGAGATTACAGACACGCTGGATGCGGTAGGCAATACGACGGCAGCCATGGGCAAGGGCTTTGCCATCGGCTCCGCGGCATTGACGGCGCTGGCACTGTTTGCATCATATGCACAGGCGGTGGGGCTCTTTGAGGCAGGCATCAACATCCTTGACTATCGCGTCATAGCAGGACTTTTCATAGGCGGTATGCTTCCTTTCCTGTTCTCTGCGATGACGATGGATTCGGTTTCAAAGGCGGCGTACAAGATGATCGAGGAGGTACGCAGACAGTTCCATGATATCCCCGGCATCCTCGAGGGTACGGGCAAGCCGGAGTACGGCAGATGCGTAGCCATATCCACACAGGCGGCACTGCATGAGATGCTGCTGCCCGGCATCATGGCTATACTCTCGCCGGTAGCTATCGGCATACTGCTGGGTACGGAGGCTCTGGGAGGTATGCTCGCGGGAGCGCTCGTCACGGGCGTACTGCTGGCGATATTCATGTCCAACTCAGGCGGCGCTTGGGACAATGCCAAGAAATATGTTGAGGGCGGCGCACACGGCGGCAAGGGCTCCGATGCGCACCACGCGGCGGTAGTAGGAGATACGGTAGGCGATCCCTTCAAGGATACATCGGGTCCCTCCATCAATATACTGATAAAGCTGATGACAGTAGTCGCGCTTGTATTTGCGTCATGGTTCGTGAGAATCGGCGGTCTGCTGTGATATTTGATATGCCATCTATCTAGCTCTTTTTTAGAGTAAAGCACCCCCATAGAAGTCGGGTGATGCTCTGCCAAAGCATCACCCGAACAGAGAGGCTTGTTGTCTGCGATAGGCAGGCGGCAGGCTTTTTCTGTTTTTGAATATTTATCAGCGCTTTCGGCATCAGAAGCCTATCTCAGCCGGTGAGCGCTCGAGTAAGAGCAGCGTCTGCACAAACATATGCGCCGCCACCTCGCTTGCACATGACGGCTTATAATGCCGCCGGCCGAACACGGATGGAAGCTCCAGCTCGGCGAGCTCAGACGCCCGGCCGTACAGTTCCTCCAGATGATGAAAGCACTCATGAGCGACACACAGCGAACAGAGCGAATATCCGCCGGTGAAGCTGCTGTCTTCAAGCTGCTTCTCTGCTGCTTCGATGCTGGGCAGAAAGCAGCTTATCATCCGCTTTCTGCCGTCATATTCCGCAAGACGTCCCGGCATCTTCTCTGTACTCAGTTGAATCGAGCAGCCGAGACGCTCCGGCAGCTCCATGACCCAGGCATCTGTGCATGGAGAGCCGAATTTCTCGATGATATCCTCTGCCGTTTTTTTGCCGTATCGCTCGCCCGTCTCAACTATGAGAGCGATATCACGGTCAGAGAAAAGCTTGAATTTGGGATCGCGGCATAAAACCTGCGAATATATCTCATTTCTCATACGATGTCAGCGCTTCCCGGCATGATCCGGGTGAATCTTGTTTTTTCGCGCTCTATTTTGCCCGAACCGTAGATCCTATGAACAGCAGCACCACTCTGGTATCCGGAGCCAGCCCCTGCAGTTCTATATCTACCAGTGATTTTATCTGGTCAAGAGCACTTACACTGGAGAAGTCATGGAGTCTGGCACCTATCAGCACATGACATGCCGGTATGCGCGCTCCTCCGTCGAAATAGTCGGCGTTGTCAAGCGCCTCGCGCTCCAGTGCGGCCAGACAGTCAGCCGCAGTGGTCTCAACTGCGCAGCCGTTGCTGCCCTGCAGCCGTATGACTCCCTCTTTATTTATAACCCAAACCGGGTCGCTCACAGACTTTTTGAGTCCGAAAAAGCTCTTTTTCACGATATGAGCCGAGCATACCGACAGCTCTTCTGTACGGGCACATATGCGGACTGCGTCTGCACCGACCTCTCCGCAGGCCTCGGCAGCGATAGCTTTGAGGTCATCGTCGGATTTGATGCTGACATTGCGCTCCTTCATGCGCAGCTCGGTGGCGCCGGTGGCGATGGCACGCAGGAGGTTTTTATGGCTGTCCACCTCGACACGCACCTCTATCGTACCCTGTGCCGCTCCGGATTTAAGCGCCTCCTGCTCGGCCTCGCGCCGTATCTTTACGACATCGTCATTGGTCGGATTCACGATGGTACGCTCGACTATCTCACGCACCATGGCCAGGGCGACACCTATCGGGGATATGACCTCGGCATTTTTGGCGATTCTGTGCTTCATGCCCATGCTCTCTGCGAGATAATGGACGACAGCCGCAGCTCCGCCGCCTCCTCCGACCAGTACTATCTGTGAGGGGTCCAGCTTATAGTCCTCTATGAGCTGGTTGACAACCGGCCTGTTTTTATCGGCAGCCTTCTTGTGTATCTTCTCAAGCATGACATCGACCGGCATACCGATCGACTCCGCCAGAACCTTAAATCCGCGCATGGCCAGCTCACTGTTGCCCTTGGCATATTCGCCGTCGTTGACATATCCTGAGGCATTGGCAGCGCAGGCAAGCGTGAGCGCATACTTTTTGCCGCTCTTTTTGTCAAGGATGGCGATATAGTCGTCAGCATCTGTCGGAGTAGGCTGGACGCGGCAGACCTCCAGCTCGTCGCTCACCTCGTCGGGGTCTGCAAATACCAGATAGTCGAGATTGGCAATGTGAGCACTGCGCGGTCCGACATCCACGATGTCATTGTCTGATGCCCGGATGACGCTGCCGCCCGCGATAGCCACCGTGCGCACGTCAAGGGAATTGACATAGGTCTTGTGTCCGCCGACCTCGGCATAGTCGAGCATGACCTGACCGTTGTGTATAGCCGAGATGTCTGTGCTGGTGCCGCCTACCTCAAGGAATATACCCTCCGAGATCTTTTCATACATAAGTGCACCGGCCACGCCTGCCGCCGGTCCGGAAAGCATGGTGAGTATCGGCCTTTTTTTGATCTCATCCACGCTCATGACGCCGCCGTCGCAGCGCATTATCATAAGCGGAGCCGTGATATGCGCGTCGGCCACGCTCTTTTGCGTCATCGATGCTGTCTGCAGCATCTTGGGCAGTATGCTTGCATTGATCACCGAGGTGCGGGTACGGAGCTTCAGCCCGTAGAGCTTGGATATTTCGTGAGTGCAGGTCGAGAGCATCCCTTCTTCGTCGAGAACACTGCTTACCTCATTCTCCCATGTCGGGTCATCGACACTGTATGCCGAGCTTACGACGCTGATTTTTATCCCGTCATTCTTATATCCGGCGATTATGTCGGCAACTTCCTTCTTCCAGTCACCGGCGGTGTTGACGAAATGAGGGTCGGTGTGCAGAAATTTGCCCGGTGCGAGCTCGATATCCTGCACATTGGTGTCGGACTTGACCTTGACGCCCTCTACTCCGCTGCCGAGGCCGATGATGCCCACCTTCTCCACATCACCCTCCAGCAGGGCGTTTGTGGCCTGCGTCGTGCCGTGTGCTATGAAGGAAACGCTGGCGGGATCAAGGTTGTTGGATGTGAGCACCATATCCAGCACCTTGATGATGCCGGCAGCCACGCCGTTTTGATCTGTGTGAGTGGTAGGTGTCTTGGCGATTCCTAGCAGCTCAAAAGTGTCATTGTCGACGGCGACAGCGTCTGTAAATGTGCCGCCGACGTCTATACCGATTCTTACTGACATATGATTATCCTTTCCTATGCGTGCTGTGCCCGGGGTCAGCCGGGCACAGCCTTGATGGTATCGTGTGTCTGTTTACATGCTTACATATACATGATAGCTCCGGCGATGACCGTAACTATGGCCATCGGCCACGCATACGGCATCAGAGTCATGGTCAGTGATGTCACGTCGATGCCGACATAGTCTGAAACCCAGATGTTATGAGAGTTGGTGGGGCAGGAGCTGAGATGGATGATATGTGCACCCATGTAAGCCGCACATACTGCCATAAGCGGGAGCTTGCCTGTGAGCAGGATGAGTGCGATAAAACCTACGCCCATGCCTCCGGTGTTCATCGGACCGCGATAGAGTGCCAGCGGAGCCATGAGAGAGAAGACTATGATGTAGCCGATGAAGGTCGAGGGAACGATATACTCGACTATCGGAAGAAGCAGACTGTACACGGATTCTATAGTGATGCAGGTATAGAGAAAGCCTGAACCCATGAGGACACTGATACCGGGGATGCAGACGCGTATACCCTCAGGGAAAGTCTTGGAGAGAATACGTATGATCTCTCTCGGACGACCGGTGACTACACCATAGATGACACCTGCGAACAGGGAGATGATGATGTCCCATTTGAAAACGCCTACCAGGATAAGCGGTATGACGGGCGTTATCAGGGCGTATACAGGAGGACGCTTGCCGCCTCCGAGATCCGCGCCCTCGGTCTTGCCGGCCTCTACTGCCCATGCTGCGACGCGGCGGCGTCCGAGGATAAGGTTGAGAACTATGTATATGGTCAGACCGATGCCGATGCACACGCATGCAACGGTGGCGATAGGCGCCATATCACCGGCATTCTCAAGACCTGTGAGCGTCTGATAGAGCACCCACGCGACGGGATTGAGCAGATTGCCGAGCGTACGCGCCAGCATGAATATGACGGCCGCCTGCTTCGGACGGCAGCCTGTAGCGGTGAGTATCGGCAGCACAAGCGTACCGACGGCTACTGTTGCTCCGAAGCCCTGAAGCGAAGTGAACAGCACGGCTACACAGACGCTCATCACTATTGCGACTATGGCCGTTTTGTCTCCGGCAAGCTCGGAGGCGCGTCGGATAAGATCACGGGTTATGCCGGTCTCGTTCATGACGCAGCCGAGCCATCCGCCGAATATCGAGGCGAAGATAGCGGTTGAAAATGATCCTACACCCTTGGCAAATACTGTCTTTGCTATACTTACCTCGCCTGTCACGGGCAGTCCCGCGACTATGGCAATGAAGACAGCCATGAGCATCATACACAGGAACGCAGGCACCTTCTGCCGGAACATGAGGTATATACCTCCGAAGAATATAACGAGTATCAGTACAGCTTGTAACGTAGCCATTTCTATTTTACCCTCCCATTTTGCGGTATGAAGTATGAATATGGGCACATGGGAACGACTGTATATGACGTCAGCCGCATGCAGCCCTGCACCATATCGGCATTATAAGACCATGGAATTTGCCCAAACTATTTACAAAGGCACAAAAAAGAGCGGATAGTCGTTAGCTATTCTATCCACCCTTTCATCTGATATTTCATGTTGTTTCAAAACATTTCACATGACTTGATATTTATTTCACATAACGTGACCGGGACGTCAGACATTTATCCCGTATTTCTTCATATGCCGCCAGAGCGTCACCTTGCTGATGCCGAGCGCCTGCGCTGTTTTATCTCTGTTGCCGCAGAAGAGCTGCAGTGCCTCCCGTATACGTCCGGCCTCATCACTGTCGACGAGTATGGTATATTTGGCGTCATTTGCCCCGTCTCCTCTTGATGACTGAAGCTGGGCATATGCAGCCTTGGGCGAGGAAGCGTCGATCAGCATGATCTCGTCAGGATAGAGGCTCTGGAGATGCTGCAGGATGAGACTTTCGTCGAAGACTCTTTTCTGAGCGACCAGCACGACGCGATCCATGAAGCTGTCGATCTGGAACAGATTGCCCGGCCACGGATACCTGAGGAGTACCTCCTTCGCGCCCTCCGTGAGTATATGATAGTGAGAATATCTCTCGCAGCTTTTGCGAAATGAAATCATAAGCTGCTTGCTCAGATCCTCCCTGCGCTCGCGCAGCGGCGGGATATCTATCTCCAGTCCGGACAGGAGATAGAACAGATCCTTGCGCAGTCTGCCCTCTGCGACGAGCTGCGACAGCGAGGTTTCCACCGTGATGATGACTCTGACATCCAGCTTGCGCAGATTGCCGTTTTTGGGACCGTAGCATACGTGAAAACGGATCAGCTGGTACAGCCTGTACTGGTTGGCAGGGGTGAGCATATCGGCGTCCTGCAGCAGCAGAGTGCCGCCGTGAGCCTTGACCGCAGCGCCGTCCTCACCGAATATCAGATGCCACTGTTCCTCATCACCGAGTCCGTCGCACGGTATATCCAGAAAGACCCCGCCGGATCTGCGCGTGCTGCTGTTGTGGATGCTCTCGGCCAGCATCCTGCGCTCTGTGCCCGGCTCGCCGCGGAGCACGACCGGCTGCTCGGAATACGCATACAGCTTGGCGGTGCGGATACATGACTGCATCTTCTCCGACTCCTGCAGGATGTCTGAAAACTGGGTCAGCACCGGAGAGACGGCGGTCTTGGGCGTTCCCGTATGCGCCGGCGGCACAGCGGCTGCGGGCTGTCTCAGCTTGTGACAGGTGACGAATGCACCGTCTGTCCTGTCGCCGACGACGATAGGGGCAATTACGGCAAACAGATGTGAGCCGTCGCGTTCGAACTGCAGTGAATGGTCGTGTTGCTCGCTCAGGACAGTGCTCAGCATATCGGGACGTATCTCGGGAATCACGTCGGTGAGAAGCTGACCCTTTATGGCATCGCCGCCCTTGCCGAGGAGCTGCTCGGCCATGACATTGGAGGTGATGATGGTGCCCTCGGAGTCTATCTGGAGGATCCCGTTGTCTGAGTAGTCGAGCAGGGTATCAAGTCTGGCGGAGGATTGCTGCTGCACATTGATGGCATAGACCATATGCCTGACATCCTGAAGAGCCCGTTCCATGGACTCCTGAGTAGATGAGAGATAAAGAGTCTCCATGCCGTACTGCTGTGCAGCCGCTATGGCAGCATCGCCGCCGATCACCAGATCGCATCGCTCGGCCACCGCCTGCTGCATCAGACCGGGGATCTCATCGCTGCTGTCCATGAAATATGTGCGAAAGTCGATATCGTAGAGCTCATTGAAGTGCGACATATCGCAGAACATGTTGGGAAAGCCGATCAGTCCTATCCGGGGATGGCGCTTTCCTGTTATGCGCTTGGCACGCATGACGAGCAGCGCCATTTCCTGCCCGGTCAGTACGATCTCGACGATGGGCAGCTTGGTATATTTCTTCAGCAGACTGGCCTGTATGCCGCGCGCCACCAGGATGGAGACGCCTGCCTCTGATGCTCTTTTGGCCTCGGCCAGTACGGTTTTGGGATTGGTTATCTTTATCTCATAGATATCGAAATTAAAGTTCGATATCAGGGCTTGAGCCTGCCTGAGAGACTCCTCATCCGGCAAAAACATCGCGACCTTGCTCATGCATCCTCCTGTCCTGCGGCGGCTATGCTGTGAAAATCCCGCCTGTCAGAAATATACAGTAAGATACCGGACAAATACAAGAGGCGCGCCGCCGTTTGGCAGCGCGCCGTATACAGGGAGTAGAGTAAGTATGATTTATGCCTTTGCCAGCTCCTGAACCTGAGCCCATACCGCATCGTCCACGCGGACGCCTTCCCTCATGCTGCGCTCTCTGGTAGCCGCGGTTCTCTCGCCGGGGCAGGATACCTTGGCGTCAGGATCTATCGGATGAGCCGCGTCTGCTGCCGCCACACGATGATCAAGCATGTCCTGTATCTCCTCACGGGTGCCGAAGAGATAGGGGTCGTAGGCGATGAATATCTGACAGCATCCGCCGCAGCTGCCCTTGGCATACTCGTCCATATCCGAGCCGCTCATGCCGTTGGCCATAAGCGCGGCTGCCAGATCCAGAGCGATCGCCATGCTGCTGCCCTTCCAGTAGCCGGTCGGGAGTATCCTTCTGCTTTCTATGATAGCGCCCGGATCGGACGTGAGGTTTCCCTCCTTATCAAAGCCGCCCGGATACGGAAGCGTCTTGCCTGCAAGCTGATATACACCGAGCTTGCCGTAGGCATACAGACTCATGGCCATGTCCAGTACGATCGGCCCGGACTCGCGCGGGATCGCTATACAGAAGGGGTTGTTGCCGACGCTTTGTTCATCGCTCCCCCACAGCGGCATGCAGCTCTCCGTATTGGTCCAGCAGATGCCCATATATCCGGCCTCGGCCATACGCCATGCGTATGTGCCGCCGCGCATCCAGTGCGTGGTATTCTTGAGAGCTACACAGCCTATACCGTGCTCCGCAGCCAGCGCGACGGCACGATCGGAGCAATGCAGTGCATTGATGATGCCGAGCCCCATGTGTCCGTCGTAGTTTTCTACGGCTCCCTTGGCACCGACCAGCTCGATACTGCCGGAGAGATTTACCCATCCCTTCTTTATGTAGTCGATAAGCCTTGGTACACGGTTCAGACCGTGACTCTCGATTCCGTCAGCGTTGGATTCTGTCATGATCTGCGAACAGGTCTCAGCCTGCTCCTCGCTCATCCCCACATGGAGCAGAGCTTCCTTTATCGTCTTTTTGACCTCTGCAAACGCGATACGCATGTATATCCTCCTCATACGTTACATTGTTTTTGGATGTATGAGTGAGATTTTATGAGTGAGACGGACGCGTTACAACAAATAGAATTCACAAATCATCGGCATGAGGGATATACATAGCGCATCGGATTTCATTTTGCGTTGCAGATGATAACGTGCATGAAACTAAATATTGCATTACTTTATCCTGCGCATCGACCGCGAGATGAGGACGGATTTTATACCATGCTGGAGGATACCATACGCTTTTGCTATACTGGAGCCGATAACACATGGGAGGGCGCTTGTATGTCCGAGATATGCGTAGAGATAGGAAACAGGATAAGGCAGTTCCGGCAGGCTCGCAGGATGACGCTGGAGGAGCTGGCGCAGGCTATACATAAAAGCCGCGCCACCCTGTCCAAGTACGAGCGCGGCGAGATATCCATGGATATAGACACGCTCTATGAGCTTGCCGCTGCGCTGAATGTCCGCACGGAGCAGCTACTGTATATCACCGATGAGGAGCGCTCTCAGGCGTCAAAGGAGGTAGCGCCCGCATTTTTCAATGGTCTGGACCGCTTCTACTGCTATTATTTTGACGGGCGCATAAGCAGGCTGATCCGGTGCCTGTTTGATGTATATTCAGCCATCGGCATAAACAAGTACAAGATAGCCATGTATATGAATTATGATGACATCACGCACTATCAGCAGGCGGAAAATGTCTACTGGGGATATATGGAGCATTTCGATGTCATGACGCTGATCGAGCTTACCCACCAGAACAATCCCATGGAAAAGGCCAGCATACAGATACCGGCCTCATTTATGGATGCAAATACCAAGTGGGTGCTCTGGAACGGTGTGTCCTCCAGACCGCTGATGCCTGTCGCCACCAAGATGCTCTTTTCAAAGAAGCCGCTGACGGAGGATGCAGCCCTTATAAAGGAACTGAAGATATCAAAGGACGATATCAGACGCATGAAGCATTACAACATGTTCGCTGTGGTCTGATGCCTCCCGTAGCTCTATGCGTTGTGCGCATTTACGGCATTGAGCATTCTCTCAAGCCCCGTCTTTATGACGTTCTGAGGCATCGCCAGATTGAGGCGGACATAGCCGGCTGCATTATCTACGAAAAGCGCATTTCCGCCTTCCAGCAGCACGCCGGCATTGTCTGCGAAGAAGCCCGGGAGATCTTCCACATCCGGCAGACATCCTGACATATCCACCCATGCGAGATACGTAGCCTCGGGGATGTTCATCACCGCCTCGGGCATGTTCCGGCTTATGAAGTCACTGACGAACTCGAAGTTTTTATCAAGATAGCTTTTAAGCTCCTCGAGCCATGCGCCGCCTCTGTCATATGCCGCTTTTGCCGCGACGAGTGAGAGAGGATTGACCATCCCGAACAGCTTGTCTCTCTCCTTGAAGCGTTCACGCAGAGCAGGATCCCGGATGATGATATTGGAGAATGCAAGCCCCGCGATATTAAAGGTCTTGGAGGGAGCCATGCAGGTGATGAGCTTGGGATAGTCGGTCATGACCTTCGCCATGGGGATATGCCTTTTGCCGCATCTGATCAAGTCGCAATGTATCTCATCCGACACGATCCACAGGTTGTACTTCCTGACGATCGCGGCGACCCTTTCAAGCTCCTCGCGGGTCCACATGCGTCCGGTAGGATTCTGCGGATTGCACCAGAACAGGAGCTTGCACTGCGGATCCGCACACTGCCTTTCAAAATCCTCATAATCTATCTCATATGAGCCGCCGGCAGTCTTTCTGAGCGGTGAATACAGCGCCTCTACTCCGGCGTACTCAGCCGCATGGAGAAAATACCCATATGCTGGAGTATTGATCAGAACCTTCTCATCCCTCGTGCACAGCGACTCCGTGAGCTGGTAGAGCGCCGGGATAATGCCGGGTCTGAAGCACAGCTCCTCCTCTGGAAAGTTCCAGTCATAGTGATCCCTGCACCATTTGGAAAAGGAATCATAGTAGTCATGCCCGAATACCCCGGTATAGCCGAATATACGGCGGTCAAGGCGCTGCTTCATGGCATCGATGATCTCCGGCGCGACCGCAAAATCCATATCGGCTACCCACATATGTATGAACTCATCGTCCCTGTACGGAAATACCATCTCCGGACCGGCATGGAAGATATATCCGCGAAAGCCGTCTGTCTTGAGCGCGTTGGTGTGTTGTCTGTCTATTATCTCATCAAAGTTGTACATTTTTGCCCTTATATCCTCCTTAGATTGCGGCGCAAAGCCATGCTTATACATGACCTGCGCCTGAATCTCACCTATGGAATCTTTCATCCAGCCTGTTTATGATATTCTTCGTCGCCTGCCGTACCAGCCGGGGGTCGGTCGCGAGATTTAGCCTAACAAACCCCATGAAGTTCTCTCCGAACTGCTCACCGTAGTCCGCGGCGATCCGACATTCCTTTAATATAAAGTCGTGCACCGCCTCCTTGGGCATACATGCTCTGAAATCGAGCATCGCCAGATATGTGCCCTCCAGCGGCACCACCTTGATATCGGGTGCCTTGGCTTTGAGCTCATCCTTCATGTAGGTGTAGTTATCTTCGATGACACCGATGAGGCTCTGATGCCACTCCGCGCCGCAGCTATAGCCCGCTTCGGTCGCTACCATGCCGGGGATATTGTTGGCATTGCGATCCATACCTCGTGCGAAAAGGCTGTACTGCTCGCGCAGCCCCTCATCGGCTATGATGATATGGGAATGCAGCAGTCCCGCCAGATTAAATGTCTTGGACGCGGAATTTAAGGTGATGAGCATATCCTTATATTTTCCGTCCGCGACCTTGAGCGCCGGAACGAACCTGTGACCGAACAGAGCAAAGTCCTGATGTATCTCATCGCTCACCACAAGCACGTTGTGACGGCGGCATATATCAAACAGCTTTATCAGCTCATCCTCGGTCCACACGCGCCCCGCAGGGTTGTGCGGAGAGCATTGAAGCAGCATCTTGACATCATGATCCGTGATTGCCTTTTCGATGGCATCATAGTCCGGCGTGAAGCGATCATCCGCGTCGCAACTCAGATCCACGCTGACCAGTCTACGGTTGTTGTAGGTGACGACATTGTGGAACGGATAATAAACAGGCGTCAGTATCAGACAGCTGTCATCCGGCTTGGTAAATGCCTGTATGGACCATGCGATAGCCGTCACACATCCCGTGCAAAAACGCACCCACTCCTTGGGCACCTCCAGCCCGTAGCGGCTCTGCATCCACGTCGAGAGCGTCCTGTAGTAGCTCTCCGGGACATCCGCGTAGCCGTATACGCCGTGCCGAACCCTCTTGGTCAGTGCATCCACCACCGCGTCGGGAGTCTTGAACTCCATATCAGCGATCCACATGGATATGAGATCACGTGTGCCGTACTTTTCCTCCAGCTCGGCGTCCCACTTGTTGCAGTCGGTGTTATGTCTGTCAACCAGATATTTTGAGATAAATTCGTCCTTGTTCATGCTATGCTCCCTTTCACATTGACATACGCGTCTTTTAGTTTTCCACCTTCTTTGTCTTGGGCTCGAACAAATTGAGCTGCACAGCGATGATGGTTGAGATGGTGAGCAGCAGCGGATATGCGCTGTACTTCATGATATCCAGATAGGTGCATCCGGAGTATTTCTGAACCAGCAGGCAGCCGCTGTCATGAGGCACAACCATCAGTATCACGCATGAGAAGATATCCATCAGCGTCGCGAGCTTTGTTTTGGACACATCGTATTTCTTGCCGAGTTCGGAGGCGACCGGAGATGCGATCATGCAGGCGACCGCATTGTTAAGCGTAGTACCCGAGACAGCCGCCGTAAGCAGACCTACGATGTACTGACAGCTGCTCTTGCTCTTCATCGACTTGGAAGCCGTATCTACGAGCCATGTGATGCCGCCGTATGAACGAACCAGCTCTACCAGACCAGAGACAAGCGATGCAAATACCGCCAGCCAGAACATATCCTCCATACCTGCGCCGGCCGCCATAGCCCAGTCCCAGAAGCTCGCCGTACCGAGCAGAAGCCCGAGCACAAGACTCAGTCCGCAGCCTATGGCGAGTACGATAGTGACATCCAGACCTGTCAGCGCCAGAACCAGAACCGCCAGATAGGGGAGAGCTGTCAGCGGATTGTACGCGGCGACCTCGGTGACAGCATTGGGATCGACTGTATTGGCAGTCATGACCGCGTAGATAATCATGGTGAGTATGCCCGCCGGAAGCGCTATCTTGCTGTTCATGATGAATTTCTCGCGCATATCCGCACCCACGCCCTTGCACGAGATGATCGTGGTGTCGGAGATCATCGAAAGGTTATCACCGAAATACGAGCCTGCTATCGCTGCCGCACCTGCTATTGCGGGATCGATGCCCGCGCCCTGAGCCAGTGCCGCGGCTATGGGGATCATCGTGACCTGTGTGCCCATCGAGGTACCGATGCAGGTAGAGATGAGACAGCACATGAAGAATATGCCGGGTGCTATAAACTGTGTCGGAATCAGCGCTATGCCCATGTTGACCATCGCCGTCTTGCCGCCGATAGCCGCCGTGGCATTGGCAAATGCTCCTGCCATCAGCACTATGATTCCCAGCAGGCATACGCCGGAGGCTCCGGCTCCCTTACAGTAGATGTCCACCTTTTCGGAAATCGTCAGATCTCTCCTGTAGCATATGAGAGCTACCAGTATACCGATAACTACAGCCACATATCTCGGCATCCTGCCGAAGGGCGACTCCACGCCCAGTATAGTAAATACTATGCCGCATCCGAGATACAGTCCAAGAAAGACAACTATGGGAAGCAGCGCCTTCCCGCCGTAGGATATGTTTACTTCGCTTTTGTTTGGCTCCATTGTCCACTCCTTTGCTTTTCAGCTTTTCTAACGTTGAGCTTTACAGTCCCCGGTACTTCCTCATTGAAATCTGGGGATATACAACTGACTTGCGGTCTCCGCCGGATCCTGAGCGGAAAATGATTATAACTTGGCATTTTCACCAAAGCCGATGTGCGGCACATCCTCTTGTTGGGTAGAATTTAACCAAAAAAATGCCCGCCGTCAAAGGACGCGGGCTTTCACCGGCTGTGCTGTGACGCGGACATTTTCTCATAAGAGTAGAAATTTTCGGCTGTTTCGGGTGAAAAAACAGCTTTTTTACAGAAACACGATAATTTCGTAAAAAAAGAATATTCTGGCGAACCGCAGCTTTTGGAGTGCTATCGCCGGTATTTGTATGATGCCTTTTAACGCCTTTTATCTGATAAATCCTGCGTGTTTACTTGATAAATCCCACCTGCCTGCTGATGAGCTCGACCTGCTCATCCTTCTTCTTGATATACTCGACCTTCTTTTCCC
>CAVJQN010000009.1:0-6010 GCA_963651635.1 Agathobacter sp. | reverse complement strand
TCATCTTGGACTGGTCGCGGTTGCCGCAGTTCGGGCACTCCCACACGAGCTTGCCGCTCCTGTCCTCCACTATCCTGATCTCGCCGTCGTAGCCGCATACCTCGCAATAATCGCTCTTGGTATTGAGCTCGGCATACATGATATTGTTGTATATATACCGCATGATGGCAAGCACCGCCGGGATATTGTTCTGCATATCCGGCACCTCTACATAGGATATCGCGCCGCCCGGGCTCAGCTTCTGGAAATCCGCCTCAAACTTGAGCTTGCTGAAGGCGTCTATCTCCTCGGTCACGTGCACATGGTAGCTGTTCGTGACATAGTTCTTGTCCGTCACACCCGGGATGATGCCAAAGCGCTTCTGCAGGCACTTGGCGAACTTGTAGGTAGTGCTCTCCATCGGCGTGCCGTATACGGAATAGCTGATATGCTCAGCCTCCTTCCACTCATTGCACTTGTCATTGAGCCGCTGCATCACCTTCAGTGAGAACTCGCGTCCCTTCTCGTCCGTATGCGATACGCCCATCATGCGCATGCACATCTCGTACAGACCCGCGTATCCGAGACTGATGGTCGAGTAGTTATCAAACAGAAGCCGGTCTATCTTCTCACCCTTCTTCAGCCTCGCCAGCGCTCCGTACTGCCACAGGATCGGCGCGACATCGCTGACCGTCCCCAGGAGCCTCTCATGCCTGCATCGCAGCGCCCGATGGCACAGCTCCAGCCTCTCGTCCAGCAGCTCCCAGAATCTGTCCATATCGCCGTAGGACGAGCATGCCACATCCACCAGATTGATGGTCACGACGCCCTGATTGAAGCGCCCGTAGTACTTATGACTTCCGTCAGCATTGAGCCCGACCGTATCCGGCGTCAGAAAGCTCCTGCAGCCCATGCACGGATATACATCGCCGTTCTTGTACTGCTTCATCATCTTCGCCGATATATAGTCCGGAACCATCCTCTTGGCGGTGCATCTCGCCGCCAGCTCCGTCAGAGCGTAGTAGCGCGAGCCCTCCTCCATATTGTCCTCGTCCAGCACATATATGAGCTTGGGAAATGCAGGCGTGATCCACACGCCCTTCTCGTTCTTGACGCCCTGCATCCTCTGTATCATCACCTCGCGGATGATCATCGCCAGATCGTCTCTCGTGCGTCCCTCCGGCACCTCGTCCAGATACATGAACATCGTGACAAAGGGAGCCTGTCCGTTGCATGTCATGAGCGTGATGAGCTGGTACTGTATCGTCTGTATGCCGCTTTTGATCTCGTCTGCGAGCCGTCTCTCCACAATCTTGGAGATGATCGTCTCGTCCATCGCCTCGCCGCATGCCTCGCGCTCCTCACGCACCTGCCTCGTGATCTTCTGACGGGACACATCGACGAACGGAGCCAGATGCGACAGGGTAAATGACTGCCCGCCGTACTGGTTGGACGCCACCTGCGCCACTATCTGCGTGGTGACATTGCACGCGGTGAAGAAGCTGTGCGGCTTCTCTATCATGGTCTCGCTGATGACGGTTCCGTTCTGGAGCATATCCTCTAGATTGATCAGGTCGCAGTTGTGCTCCTTCTGCGCGAAATAGTCGCTGTCATGGAAGTGTATGATCCCCTCCTCGTGAGCCTTGACTATCTCCTCGGGCAGCAGCACGCGCTTCGTCAGATCCTTGGAGACCTCACCTGCCATATAGTCGCGCTGCGTGGAGTTGATGACGGGATTCTTGTTGGAGTTTTCCTGCTTGACCTCCTCGTTCTGCTGCTCGATGAGCGCGAGTATGCCGTTGTCCGTGGTATTCGCCTTGCGGGAGATCTCTCTGCGGTAGCGGTAGCGCACGTATTTCTGTGCCACCTCGTAGCCGCGCATCTCCATGATGCCGGTCTCGACCATATCCTGTATATCCTCGACGCTCACCGCGTGCGGAGATGCCGCGATACGGCGCGCGCAGTTGTCCGCCACTGCGAGTATCTGCGCGTCGTTCATCTGATATATGTCCTTGACCTCGGCATTGGCCTTGCGTATGGCATTGATGATCTTTGAGATATCAAAGCCCACCTCCTGACCGTTGCGCTTTATGATATTGGTGCGCACGTTTGCCGCGTCCGCCCTCTGTATAACTTCCGTCTCCGTCATCGCTGTCCTCCCGCAGCAGTTGATATGTATATCCGATAATGCTGCCGTCATGCGACGGCATTCCCCTTTTTACGCCTCTACATTGCCTATCACAGGGTTGGCATTTTCCAGACCTGCCACTGCCGGATCCGTGGGATCGTAGTTCTGGTCACGCGGGATTACCATATCGAGCGCCGGCTTCTCCAGCGGTCCCTTGTCATATACGCTCTCATATGTCGTGATGGACGTACCCAGCGGGACATTCGTGAAGATCCAGTAGGAGTCCTTCGCCAGCAGTCTGATGCAGCCGCCCGATGCCGCGTCGTCTATGTAGTTATAGTTGACGGCATCCAGTGTATAGGTGTTCGGGCTGTTGTAGTAAAGGAGCGAATGCATGAGGAAATGCCCGTAGAATCTCGTCAGATATCTGCAGTATATCGCCTCATTCTTCTCTGACATATGCATGAAGTTCCAGTCATACTTCGCATATGTCTTGAAGGTACCTATCGGCGTATCGGGACCGCAGGACGACATGAATACCTTGTACGGCATACAGAAGCTCTGCGTGTCCAGATCATATGCCATCACGTACATGGTACGTGTAGCCTTGTTGTACTTGAGCTGATAGTTGCCCGGCAGTCCGATGATCGGCTCCAGATCCGTCGCTACCGTGCCGTCGGCATTGGCAAAGTACTTATATCCGTTGGCATAGAACCATCCCGATGCGGGCTGGCTGTCTATGAAGTAGTACATCGTATTGCCTACGAAGCCGAAGCCCGTATACGGTCTGTTGTCATACGTCGAGTAGACCACTCTGCCGTCGCTGTCATTGACCGGGCCCTCATACTTGCAGCTCATCAGCTTCTTGGTGGCGCCGGTGAACTCCTGATTCTTGTTCCACAGGACGACCCTGAGCGCTACGATATAGCTGCCAGTGCCCATCGTGCCGAGCGTCTGACCGTTCTTGGCCCAGTCGAGCACGGTTCCGTCACTGAGGACTGCCTTGTAGTAAATATCATAGCCTGTGGCTGTATATCCCTTGACCCTGATCTGCAGCGCCGATACCTTGCTGCCGTCGGCGTTGGTATCTGTATATTCCTTGGAATTGGCCCATGAGCTCCATCCGTGATTGTCCGAGTAAGCCCTGTAATAGTAGCGACCTACTCCGGCATGATCCATCTTGAA
Source organism: Agathobacter sp. (assembly GCA_963651635.1). GTDB lineage: Bacteria > Bacillota > Clostridia > Lachnospirales > Lachnospiraceae > Darwinimomas. Next base: position 2,718 of record CAVJQN010000009.1, on the reverse strand, counting down.
CCTGGAGAAGCCCTGCGCGCTGAAAACATACTGATTTGCATTGGTCGTGGTGCCTGCTACCAGCGGCACGGCGATATGCGCGCCCATCTCATAGTAGGCTACCGGTGTCACTCCGAGGATATCGTCAGCGACCACGCCGCCGTCTCCTATCTGCATACCTGCCGCCTCAGCCTTCTGAGCCAGCACCTCCTCGCCTGCATTGACCGAATCCGGCGCCGCCTGCGCCGCTCCCGTACCCGATGAACCCGAATTGTACGGGATATCAGAGCTGCCGCCCGTATATGACGGATCGGCTCCCGGGCCGCTGTCTACATAACTTGCCGCCATGGCATTTACCGACATCGATGCAGCGCATATAAGACTGCATACTGCGCATATTATCGCTTGTTTCCTAAACATTGTCTTATCCTCCGAACCATGATAGCATATGCCTCGGAAATGCTAGCACACGCCTTGGAAATGATAGCACAGGCACATCCAAAATTCCATACATACGGGAGCGACGAAAAGATTATGAAAACCTTACTGATCACGGCCATAGGCTCCTTTTCGGCAAAGACCGCGATAGAGGCGGCAAAAGAGCTGGGCTTTAAGACGATAGGCTGCGATATCTACCCGCGTGAGTGGGTGTCCCAGTCACGGCTGGTGGACGGGTTCTACCGTGCCGTCCCTGCGACCGATGCGGATGCCTATATGCAGTTCATCAAAGAGGTATGCGATAAGGAAAATGTGGATCTGATACTGCCGCTGACGGATCCCGAGGTGGACGTGCTCAGCGCGCGCAGGGGCGAGCTGAGTACCGAGGTGGCGCTCCCCCATGATGATATCATCACCACCTGCCGCGACAAGATGATTTTCTGCACGCATATGAAGGGGCTCATCGATGCCATCCCGACCGCGTGGGTGTCGGATGTCGAGACGCCGGAGAGCTTTCCTGTCATAGTAAAGCCCGTAAGGGGGCGCAGCAGTCACGGCATGAGAAAGCTCGATACGCAGGAGGAGTATACCGCGTTTCGCGAAGCTGTATGTACACGCGGTGCAGACGGCTCAGCCACATCCCCGGCGGCTCACGTCGACTACATCGTACAGCCCTACATACCCGGGCGCGTGGTTTCGGTCGATATATTCCGCGACCCGCGCAACGGCTATATCTACACGCTGCCGCGCGAGGAGCTGCTGCGTACCCCGGCAGGAGCAGGAACCTCCGTCAGGATATATCATGATGAGTTCATCGAGGATGACAGCAAGTTCTTCGCAGAGCTCTTCGGAATCAAGGGAACAGTCATGCTCGAGTTCATAGTAGATAAGACAGGCTACTCGTGGGCTATGGAGTGCAATCCGCGCTTCTCCGGCGGCATCGGCTTCTCCAAGGCGGCAGGCTGGGACTTTGCCAAGGCACACCTTGCGGTCTACGCCGATATGCACTACGATATGCCGCCCGAGATCGGCGAGACATGGATCGTCAAGGAGTACTCCGAGGTGATCACACGGCGGGAGAATAAGTGAAGTCACATAAATCCAGATATACACAGATTAACAGAAAGGAAGCAAATATGCGTTACTTCATCAACCCGGGCAGGGAGAGAAAAAGCATCACATTCATGGATCAGATCGTCTTTTCAACGGTAGATACGCCCGTATGCGGCGGCTCGACGGAGCTGAAACTCAGTATCATGACCTCCAACGGCAACAGCGAGATGCGTGCCGCGACAGGTAAGGATCAGACTGCCTCCGGCGCGGCACTCAAGCCGTGCATAGTCTGGATACCGGGCGGCGGCTGGAGGACGGGCGAAGCTATGCGCAATCTCATGGTTCCCGAGATGATGTTTCTTGCGGATGCCGGATTTACGGTCGTCTCCATACGCTATCGCAACAGCGGCGAGGCGCATTTTCCGGCACAGCTCATAGACTGCAAGTCCGCTGTCAGATTCATCCGCGCCAATGCCGCTAAATACCGTATCGATCCCGACCGCATCGGCGTGATGGGACGCTCGGCGGGCGGGCATCTGGCGGCATGGATGGCTATGAATACCGACGGCTTTGATGAGGGAGATAATCTTGAATACAGTTCCAAGGTCTGCGCAGCGTGGGATATGTTCGGTCCGGTAGACCTTGGCGTGCTCGTTGACCTCAACAGAGAGGCGATCAAGGATCCGAACTATCGCTGGCACTCACTCAATGATACGCATGAGGGAGCTCTGCTCGGCGCCAATGACGACAACCGCGACGAGCTGGCATATAAGGCCAGTCCCGTCAACTTCATCAATGACGGCATGTGTCCGATACTGATCACACACGGCGACGCAGACCCGCTGGTGCCGCATATCGTGAGTGAAGCCTTTTATGACAGACTCTGTGCGGCAGGCCTCGAGGAGCGCGCGACACTGTATATCCTGCACAATGCAGGTCACGGTTCGGACGAGTTCTTCCAGCCGTCGGTCAAGGATATCGTGGTGAGATTCTTCAGACAGCACCTGAATTAGTTCATCCAGTCTGCTCATGCGTCCTCACCGTCTTCCTTTGGTTCCGAATCGCTAACCTCCGTGAGCGATTCGCCGTTCGTTATTCCCGCTGCTTCTGCCAGCAGCATCCTGTCAAAATCGCTCTGATACAGTCTGTCCTGTACGATGCGGTATTTCTCAAATTCGCTCAATGCATGTGCTTTGGCAAGTTCTGCGGATACCTTTCCGGCATCCTGCAAAATCTCCCTGTCCCACA
>CAVJQN010000008.1:0-4904 GCA_963651635.1 Agathobacter sp. | reverse complement strand
GCATTATATATGGTGTCGTATTTGGTGTCGTATTTGGTGTCAAATATGTTATCTATTCAATTCACACCTATTTTTCAGAGTGGCTTTCCGATACTTCGATATCAAGTAAAGGCTTATGATTACAACCGCCTCAATTATGCATCCTGTTTTATCTTCCATCGCAGCACCCCGCGTTGCTTCGTCTCTGCCGCTCTTCCTGCTTTTACAGAAAGTCGGCAGAGCCTCTTTTGATCATTCCCACTCAACAATGCTTCGCTCCTGCTGGTCGGCGGCACCTGCGCCGCTTGCTATACTCTACACCTCACTCCGCCTCGGCGGCTTCGGTCCCATGAACTGGTAGAAATATGTCTTGATCATGCCGTTGTATATCTTGCGATTTTTGTCCGCCCTGCGTCCGATATACTGCTCCGCGTCCTCATATGATGTGATCACATACATCGACCATGCGTCCAGCGCGGCATATCTCCTGCCCAGCGTGCTGTACAGCTCCGGCAGCTCCTGCCTGTCCGAGATCCTCTCGCCGTAGGGCGGATTGCATATTATAAATCCGTATTTCTTCGGATGGCTCAGCTTCGCCACATCCCGCTGCTGCAGATGCAGCAGGCTCTCTACTCCCGCCTGCTTTGCATTGATGCGCGCGGCGGCTACGACCTCGCCGTCTATATCATATCCCTGTATATCCGTATCCACGCTCATATCGACCATATCCCGCGCCTCGTCGAACGCGTCGTACCATACGGACTTGTCCGTCAGGTTATCCCATGTCTGCGCGAGGAACTCGCGGTTCATGCCCGGAGCGATATTTGCCGCCATCATAGCCGCCTCTATGGGAAATGTCCCGCTGCCGCAGAAGGGATCCACGAGCACGCGATCCGCGTGCCACGGCGTCAGCATGATAAGCGCCGCAGCCAGAGTCTCGGATATCGGCGCCTTCGCCGTCATGGTCCGATATCCTCTCTTGTGCAGCGATTCGCCGGATGTATCTATCCCGACCGTCACCACATCCTTGTTGATCGTCACTCTCAGGGGATATGACGATCCGCTCTCCTCGAACCACTGTACATGATAGACGGAGCGCAGCCTGTCTACTATCGCCTTCTTCATGATGGACTGTATATCTGACGGTGAGAATAGCTTGGATTTGATGGAATTGGCCTTAGTCACCCAGAAATGCCCGTCCTGCGGGATGAAGCGCTCCCACTCTATCGTGCGGGTCTTCTCATACAGCTCATCCCATGTCAGCGCGGTGAACTCTCCCGCCTTTACCAGCAGGCGCTCCGTCGTGCGCAGATTGATATTGCCCCGCGCTATCGCCTCCGCGTCACCGACAAAAGTAACCTTCCCGTCTTCGACACGGGAAGGTTCGTATCCGATATCATATATTTCCTTTTTCAGAACCGATTCGAGCCCGAAATGGCACGGCGCGATCAGCTCATATGTATCACTCAAGTGCTATCTCCTTTATCACGGCTCCGTCAAAATCAAGTATCTTGAAAATATCGTCCTCCAGCACCGCGTACGAATTGGCATATCCCCCCTTGGGTATCGATACTGAACCCGGATTGAGGATATAGTTGGAGCCTCTCTTTTCGGCAACGGGTATGTGCGTATGTCCGTATACGAAGACCTCGCCCTCCAGCAGCGGGGGCAATGCATCGGGATTCTCATGGTGTCCGTGCGTCAGATAGAAACGTCTGCCGCCCAGCTCCATGACTGCATAGGGTGCCAGACACGGAAAGTCCAGCACCATCTGATCCACCTCTCCGTCGCAGTTGCCGCGAACCGTATATATATGGCGGCTGTGCTCATTGAGCAGCCTTGCCACTACCTTGGTATCGTACTCCTGCGGCAGGTTGTTGCGCGGACCGTGATAGAGCAGATCGCCCAGCAGTATCAGCTTCTCAGCTCCCGATTCGTCATATCTCTCAAAGAGCTTTTCTGTCCAGTATGCCGACCCGTGCAGGTCGGATGCGAAGAAATATGTCATGCTGTCTCCTGTTCCTATCGGTATCGCCCCGTCATGCCGCGATACCACAGCAAAAGCAGCAGCACGAACAGCAGCGGACTAAATGCAAAGATATTACCCAGCAGTGAGATGAAAGCTACCACCAGCAGCAGTACCACGAGGAGTATCCCCGCCAGTATCCATCCGACCTTTGCCCCGGTCAGGCTAAAGCCCTTTACCTTGCCGGGCGTCCTCTCATATCCGGTCTGATCTTCCTGCGGCTCGCTCTGCGGCTGTCCCTGATCATCTACCTCCACAGGCCGGTCGTCATCGAAGCCGTTGGCTGTCTTGATCGTCTTGGCGATAAGCCTCGGATCGCCCAGCTCGTCCATGACGTCCTTCTCGCTGCGCCCCTTTGCCATCTCGCCGTCTATATAGTCCCGGTAATAGATGATCTGCCCGCGGTTGAACTCGTACAGTCCGGTCGTCGCAAGCTCATGATCAAGCTCTGTCAAAAACTCATCTCTGGTCATATATGCTGCTTTATCTCCTTCTCGGCAGCCTCACGGCAGGATATCCCGCCGTGAGGCTCGCGTCAGAGGTGATTATACTATAAGACAGCCCCGCCGCGATAGAACGGATTTGCACATTCACAATATGTTCTCACTTTACGATACGTACCCTGCACATGCCGTCTATCCCCTTGAGCTTGGCGACGTACTCCTCCGGCAGTACGGAGTCGAGATCTATCAGCGAATATGCCCATCCGCCGCGGCTCTTGTTGTAGAGGTTGGCAATGTTGGCATTGGCCTCGGAGAGGATCGCCGTAAGCTGCCCCAGCATACCGGGTACATTTCTGTGCAGGCATGCTATACGGGATATCGTCTTGCATACGCCCGCGTCCAGATCGGGATAGTTCACCGAGTGCGTGATATTGCCGTTGTCCAGATAGTCCTGCAGCTCCCTGACAGCCATGATCGCACAGTTGTCCTCCGCCTCCTCGGTGGATGCCGCTATATGCGGCGTGACTATCGTATTTTTCATATTTGCGGTGCGCGGATTGGGGAAATCCACGGCATAGCATGCCACCTTGCCGCTCTCGAGCGCTTTGGATATCGCCTCCTCGTCCACCAGCAGATCTCTGGCGTAGTTGAGTATCCTCACACCCGGCTTCATCTTCTCTATCGCCTCGGCGTTGATCATCCCGTTGGTCGAGGGCATGGACGGCACGTGCAGGGTGATATAGTCGCAGTTGGCATATATCTCGCCCACATCCGTGATATGCATGACCTTCTCGTTCAGCTTCCATGCCGAGCCTACGGATATATACGGATCGTAGCCGTATACCTCCATGCCCAGCTCTACGGCGACATTTGCCACCAGCACTCCGATAGCGCCCAGACCGATGACGCCGAGCTTCTTGCCCATCACCTCGCATCCGGCGAACTGCTTCTTGGCCTTCTCCGCCGATGCCGCTATCTCTGCATCATCCGCGTGAGCTTTGACCCATTCCACCGCGCCGATGATATCGCGGCTGGAGTACATGAGCCCCGCTATGACCAGCTCCTTGACCGCATTGGCATTGGCTCCCGGTGTATTGAAAACCACGATGCCCTTCTGCGCACACTTCTCCAGCGGGATATTGTTTACACCCGCGCCCGCTCTGGCGATGGCTCTCAGGCAGTCCGGGAACTCGGTATCGTGCATCACCGCACTCCTGACAAGCACGCCGTGCGCCTCATTGATATCCTCGGTGAATGTATATCCTGTACGGAAGCCGTCGGTGCCTACCTTGGCTATATTGTTCAGACGCAGTATCTTTCTGTATTCCTTCATCTGTTCTCCCTCTCAAACTCCTTCATGAACTCCACGAGCCTTGCCACGCCCTCTTTGGGCATAGCATTGTAAATGCTGGCGCGCATACCGCCTACCGACCTGTGACCGCCGAGATTTTCAAGCCCTGCCGCCTTGGCCTGCGCGATGAACTTTTTGTCCAGCTCGGCATCTCCGGTCACAAATGGTACATTCATGACGGAGCGGTCCTGTCTGCGCACCGTCCCCTTGAACATCTCGCTGCTGTCCAGATAGTCATAGAGTATCTGCGCCTTCTCCTCGTTCATCTGCTTCATGGCTGTCAGACCGCCGCGGCTCTTGATCCACTTGAAGGTCTTACCGCAGATATAGATATTAAATGTCGGGGGTGTGTTGTGCATCGAGCCCGAGTCCATGTAGGTCTTGTAGCGCAGCATGGTGGGCGTACCCGGCAGATACTGGTCGTCTATCAGATCCTCTCTGACTATGGCTATCGCCATGCCGGCGGGACCGACATTTTTCTGAACTCCGCCCCACATGATGCCGTACTTCGTGATATCGGCGGGCTCGGAGAGGAACATCGAGGAAACATCGGCTACCAGCGGCTTGCCCTTGGTGTTCGGGAGCTCGTGATATACGGTTCCGTAGATGGTATTGTTCTGGCAGATATATACATAGTCCGCCTCGTCATCTATCGGCAGATCGGAGCAGTCCGGGATATATGTGAAGTTCTCATCCTCGCTGCTGGCGACGACATTGACCTGTCCGTAGAGCTTCGCCTCGGATATAGCCTTCTTCGTCCAGTTGCCGGTGTTGATATAGTCCGCGACCTTGTGCTTCATGAGGTTCATCGGAACCATGGCGAACTGAACATGGCCTCCGCCCTGTATGAAAAGTACCTTGTAATTATCGGGAATATTGAGAAGATCTCTCAGATCTGCCTCTGCCTCGTCCTGGATCTGCTGATAAGCCTTGGATCTGTGGCTCATCTCCATCACACTCGTGCCCGTGCCTCTGTAGTCCAGCATCTCCTCGGCAGCCTCTTTCAGTACCTCTACCGGAAGCATCGCAGGACCAGCGCTGAAGTTAAATACTCTGCTCATGACTGATTCTCCTTTCACTCTCAGGCTCACTTGCCTCAACTTAA
>CAVJQN010000007.1:0-5541 GCA_963651635.1 Agathobacter sp. | reverse complement strand
CTGGCGGTACGGAACTTTTTAATTTTTCACTGTCCTCTTGACGGGTAGCACACCACATCATGGCAGTCTCTTTCGTCAAGTTGGTCTGAATACTCGAATCTATCTCCTGACCTGCCCCGCAAGAAACGGATGCAGCCTCTCCGCCACCACGATCGCCGCCAGTATCTTCACGCAGTCCGGTATTATATACGGGATGACGCACCAGCCCAGCACGCTCGCCAGACTGACCGCCCCGCTCGTCCTTGTATACATCTGTATGAACCAGACAGTGCCGAACGCGTAGCATACCAGCAGCCCGGCGACCATCGCCGCCGCCATCACGCGCTTGTTCCTGCCCAGATGCTCTATCATAAAGCCTGTGACCAGCGCGCTAAATATAAAGCCTATGATATATCCTCCCGTCGGTCCCATGAGCACGCCGATGCCGCCCTTGAAGCCGGAGAATACCGGCAGACCCGCGGCTCCCAACAGTACATATACGACCACGGTTATCGTGCTCAACCGCATCCCGAGTACTGCTGTCGCCAGAAATACCGCAAAGGTCTGAAGTGTAAAGGGTATCGTCATCGGTATCGATATCCACGAGCATATCGCCATCGCCGCGACAAAAAGCCCCGCATATGTGATCTCACCTGCGCTGAACATGCTCCTTGCTCTTGCCTCGTGCTGCATATCAATCATCTCCTTTTGCATACTGATCATCGCGCAGCTGCCTGCGCTGCTCTGCCGCATCCCACTCGTCCCGATCCTCCTGCGTCTGCAATATGAGCCTCGGGAGCCTCTGCGGTCTTCCGTTGTCATCCACGCCGACCAGTATGATATATGCTACATTTATCAGGATCCGCTCCCCGCTCATGCGCTCCACATACGACTCGACCTTCACCTCCATGGATGAGTTGCCCACGTATGTGGTCTTGCCGTGCAGGACTATCGTATCACGCATATATGCGCCGTGCAGGAATCTCAAGTTCTCCACAGTACCAGTAGTGACATTCATCTGCGCGTGACGCCGTCCGACTATCGCTGCAGTCTCGTCTATCCATTTCATCAGCACGCCGCCGTACAGACGGTTTGTATCGTTCATATCCGCCGGCATCACTATATGCACCTGATCCGTCACCGACTCCGCAACCGTCTTGTCCCTGCGCACTGCGGCCGCTTCATTTTTTATCTTACTGTCCATATGCTCTCCTGCCGCTCTGCGGCATATTCCACTGTCTTCGTCACCTTTATCTGTGGGATTACTTTTCATCCCCGGCTTTCAGCCTTCAGTTCTTCCTTAGCTCAACGCCACAACAGGATATACCAAAGAAATGCCCGCCCTGTCAATCGCGCGTTCTATGATGTCAGCCGCCATTATTTTTGACATTATCAGCATAAATGTGATATCATGTCAAACATATTTTTTGTGGGTAGGTAAATATAAAAAAGGAAAGACTTGTTATGGAAAGTTCATCATTGGAGATTCTTCTGGTTGTCGCGGTATATCTGATAGGTATGCTGTATATCGGTTTCAAGTGCGTAGAGGAGAGCAGCGGCTCCGCTTCCGACTTCTTCCTCGGCGGCAGAAAACTCGGTCCGTTCGTCACCGCCATGAGCGCGGAGGCATCGGATATGTCCAGCTATCTGCTCATGGGACTGCCGGGTCTTGCATATCTCTCCGGCGTCGCGGATGTAGGCTGGACGGCTATCGGACTTGCCGTAGGCACATATCTCAACTGGCTCTTCACCGCCAGGAGGCTGCGCCGATATACGGAGATCACCGAATCGTTCACATTTCCGCAGTTTCTGTCCAATCGCTTTCATGACGACAGGCACGTGCTGCAGGCGATAGCCGCCGTGATCATCATCATCTTCTTTATACCTTATACAGGCTCCGGCTTCGCCGCCTGCGGCAAGCTCTTCAACTCTCTGTTCGGGATCGATTACATGACCGCCATGATAGTCTCCGCCATCGTCATCGTCGGATATACGACGGCAGGCGGCTTCCTCGCGGCATCATTTACCGACTTCATCCAGAGTATAGTGATGACCTGCGCCATATGCTTCGCTCTGTTCTATGCTGTCGATAAGGCGGGGAACTGGAGCGCCGTCATGGACAATGCGCGCTCACTTCCCGGATATCTCAGCCTCGACGCGCGCTATGTCGAGGAGACGGGCTCTGCCGGATCATACAGTCTCATCACCATCGTCTCCACCCTCGCATGGGGCTTCGGATATTTCGGTATGCCGCATATCCTGCTGCGCTTCATGGCTATCGAGGATGAGAACAAGCTGACTCTCTCAAGGCGTGTCGCCTCCGTCTGGGTAGTTATAGCGATGGGTGTAGCCGTACTCATCGGCATCGTAGGCAGGAGCCTGAGCATGAGCGGACTGCTGGAGCAGCTCCACGGCTCTGCCACAGAGACCGTCATAGTCAGGATCGCCGATTTCATGGCCAATATGGGCATTATCCCGACCATCGCCGCCGGACTTATCATCTCCGGCATACTGGCGAGCACTATGTCCACGGCGGACTCGCAGCTGCTGGCTGCATCCTCCAGTGTATCGACCGACCTGCTCAGCGACTTCATGCATATCAATCTGACACACAAGCAGAGTATGCTGATTGCGCGTCTGTCGGTGGTAGCGATAGCGATAGTCGGCATATTCATCGCCAATGATCCCGACAGCTCGGTATTTGGCATAGTATCATTCGCCTGGGCAGGCTTCGGCGCGGGCTTCGGGCCGCTCGTCATCTGCTCTCTCTACTGGAAGAGAACCACACTGCAGGGCGCGATGGCAGGCATGGTCGTCGGCGGCGTGATGATATTTGTCTGGAAGTATCTGGTCAGACCCCTCGGCGGTGCCTGGGATATCTATGAGCTGCTTCCGGCATTTATCCTGTCATTTGCCGCTATCGTCATCGTCAGCCTCATGACCCCCGCGCCGTCAGATGAGATAGAGGCGGAGTTTGAGCTGCACAGATCAGGGAAAGCGCTCTGATTCCTCTATTACTGCTTGCCGTGCTTCATATGGATCAGGGCAAACGGCACACCTACAAAGAGCATCCCGCCCAGGATATTGCCTATCGTCACGGGGATGAGATTGTTCAGCATACCAAACGGTGTCAGCAGGCTCAGCTGCTCCTGCGATATCGCATATACCTCAGCCGCCTTCTCCGCATAGACCGGGTTGGCGGCTGCCATTATACCCGCCGGGATATAGTACATATTCGCTACGCAATGCTCGAAGCCGCCTGTTATAAAGGCAAGGATAGGAAAGAATATCGCCCATATCTTGCCCGCGATATCGGTAGATGCCGTAGCCATCAGGACAGCCATGCATACCAGAATATTGCACAGGATACCCGACATGATGCCCTTGAGCGGCGCTATCGTGGCTTTGCCGAGCGCCACCTTGATGGTATATGCGCCCAGCAGTCCCTTGGAATAGTCCAGATTGCCCGAGTATACCGTCAGCACGGCTACGATGCATGCTCCTATCAGATTGCTCAGATATACGATGCACAGGGTTCTGATGCATCTGCCCCACGAAAATCTCCCCGTCATCACGCCCATCACCATCAGGCAGTCGCCCGTGAAGAGCTCTCCGCCGACTATGACTATCATCATCAGCCCTACCGGAAATATGCAGCCTGCCAGCGTTCTCGCCAGTCCTACATCGCTTATGCTGTGCACCGCCGTGCTGCTCGTCGCGCCGCCCAGAGCGATAAACGCCCCCGCCATGATACCCATCAGTATCATCCTGCCGAGCGGCAGTCCTGCCTTCTTGACCCCGCTCTCCAGCGTTGCCTCAAACACCTGTGCAGGTGCGTTGAAATGTGATTCACTCATATGACATTCCCTCCTGTTGTCATCTATATCGTTTATTATCCTACTTTGTTTTCTTTTTGACAATCTTTTTTGACAACATTTTAGCATATTTATTTTTTCGCACCGTGAGTATAGAAAAAATGCACGCAAAGTGGTATCATGGTGTCGTTTTTCGGATTGCGGGAGTGCGTAGCACGGAGCAATCCGGTATAGGTATCACTTTACACCCCTCCCACGCACGAAAAGGCGGTATCCTATGAAGTCAGCGGAGCTTACATACAACACAGGCATCTGCCCTACGCCGGCGGATGATACACAATATCGCATCATTTACAGAGACCTTGCCTCTGGCAGCGCGTCCGCATCCGGCAAGGCGTCCCTCCCGGGCAGCGCATCCATCCCGGGCAATGCCTCCCTCCCGACCGGTGGAGCTTCCGGAGCACTCAGACCCGCAGTATCTCCCGATTCCGGCATTTTCAATATAGAGCCGCTCAGAGCAGACGAGCGCATAAGCAGGCGCCGCTCCGTGGTCAAGGCAAAGACAAAATGCGATCAGGTCGTAGACAGGCTGATGGCTATGATAGCTGACGGCGAATACAAGCCCGGAGACAGGCTTCCCACGGAGGCGGCTCTGCAGGAGATGTTCGGCGTGAGCCGTGTGACGGTGCGTGAGGCTGTCAAAAGGCTGAATACGCTCAATCTGCTGGACGTACGTCAGGGCGACGGCACATATGTTAAAAAGACTGACGCGGTCAGCATCGTCAGACCCGTGATGAATACCATGGTGGCATTGGATCTGGACATATCCACGATATATGATGCCCGCATATTCGTCGAGATAGGCTCGGTACGCCTCGCCGCCAGAAAAAGAACCGATGAGGATATAAAAAAGCTCCTCGAGATCATACATCAGACCGAGAAGGTCATGAATCCGTATGATGCCGAGGGCTTCAGTGAATGTGACAATCGCTTCCATGAGCTGATCGGAGAGATCGGCGGCAATCCCATACTGCTGTCAACCTATACGACACTCAAGGAACTTCTCAAATATTACAGAAAGCAGACCAACGAGGACGAGGAGACCGCTGTGATGTCGCTGCAGCACCACAGACAGATACTCGGCTACATCGAGCAGGGCAATGAATATCTCGCCGGGCTCACCATGGAGCAGCATATCGATCAGGCGAGAAAGGCGCTGCTCAAACGCTTCAGTACGCCGGATTCAGATAGCTAGCGAGGAAATGCTTCGTCCGCTCCTCTCTCGGGTCGTCTATGACCTGAGACGGCGGTCCCTGCTCCACTATATATCCGTTGTCCATAAATACAACAATATCCGACACATCATGTGCGAACTGCATCTCGTGCGTCACTATGATCATGGTCATATCGCGCTCTGACAGGCTCTTTATGACTCTAAGCACCTCTCCGGTCAGCTCCGGATCCAGCGCCGATGTAGGCTCGTCAAAGCACAGTATATCCGGCTCCATCGCCAGCGCCCGCGCTATCGCCACACGCTGACTCTGCCCGCCGGAGAGCTGATGCGGATAGTTGTTTTCTCTATCCGCCAGCCCCATCTTTTTCAGCAGATCATGCGCCTGCGCCTCTATATCTGCCTCGATTTCTTTTCTCCTTTCCGCATATCCCGGCTGCTCTCTTGCCGTGAGCTGGCGCGCCAGCATGACATTTTGCAGCGCCGTATACTGCGGAAACAGGTTAAATGACTGAA
>CAVJQN010000006.1:0-2765 GCA_963651635.1 Agathobacter sp. | reverse complement strand
ATCTGAAGATGCGTCAGGAGATGCAGATAGAGCTCAAGAGCATGCATGACAAGCTTGGCATCACCTTCATCTATGTCACTCACGATCAGGAGGAGGCATTGACCATGTCTGATAAGATCGTGGTCATGAGTGAGGGCAGGATACAGCAGATAGGCACGCCGGAGGATATCTACAACGAGCCGGTCAATGCCTTCGTCGCTGACTTCATCGGAGAGAGCAACATCTTCACCGGGGTCATGACAGGCAAGCTCAAGGCGAGATTTGCAGGCGGAGAGTTCATATGCGTGGATGATGTGCCGGAGGGCACGCATATCACGGCGGTGGTGCGCCCGGAGGATGTGATACTGACGCGCCCGGAGGACGGAACCATACGCGGAGAGGTGACATCGGTAGTATTTAAGGGAGTACATTACGAGATCACGATACAGTCGGGGCGCAACGAGATAGTAGTGCAGTCCACAAAATCCGCCAAGGCGGGCGACCGTGTGGGCATAGTCATCGAGCCGGACGGCATACATATCATGAAGACCGAGGATCATACCAACACGTTCCTTGTCGATATCAACAAGGAGTACAGGCTCTCCTACAACGGCAAGCTCCTGTACGCGTCGCTGACGAAGCTCATCCCGGGCGGCAAGAGGCGCGACGACGGCTCCATCGTGGACGCGAGCGGAGAGGTCATAGATCTGCAGAGGACGCGGGTCATGGCATCCATACAGCCGGGAGATATACAGATGACGGACGATCACGAGGAGGGACTCGTGGACGGATATATCAGCAATCTGATATATCTGGGCGACCGCTATATGTATGTCATACATACGGAGCAGGAGCAGGACTTTGCCGTATATGACGAGGATCTCTGGAATATGGGCGATCATGTGGGTCTGATCATGCCTACCGAGAAGATGACATTTGCACTGAAGAAATAGAGAAAGGACGGGACGGATATGAGATTTTCCAGAAAGAATCTGTGCATCCCGTATGCGCTTTTTCTGGTGCTGTTTGTCGCGGCGCCGCTTCTGGTTCTGATATATTATGCATTTACCGACGGAACGGGCAGCCTTACGATGGCGAATCTGACGGGATTTTTCACCAATCCCAACACGCTTGGCACTCTCGTCTACAGCTTTGCCGTAGCGAGCGTGACTACGATAGTCTGTGTGCTGCTGGCATATCCGCTGGCATATATACTGGCGACGGGCAGATTTCGGGGGAGATCCGCGGTCATCATGATATTTGTGATGCCGATGTGGATCAATTTCTCCCTGCGCATCACCGCGCTCAAGGAGCTGCTGACCTTCATAGAGGGCAATCTTGCGATGTATCCCTTTATCAATGCTGTTATAGGCATGACATATGATTTCCTGCCATTTATGATCCTGCCGATATATACGACCATCTACCGTCTGGATCCGTCGCTGCTGGAGGCGGCGGCAGATCTGGGCGCGGACGAGAGGACGGCATTTGTCAGGGTGACGCTCCCGCTGTCCATGCCGGGCGTGATGAGTGGCATATCCATGGTATTTCTCCCCGCTATGACGAACTATGTGGTGCTGGACATGCTCTACAACAGCACATATATCATGGGCTCGCTCATAGGCAGCTATTTCTCCGCATACAACTGGCATGCGGGATCGATGATAGCACTCATACTTCTGGCGATCATATGCTTCTTCACACTGCTGAGCGGCAGCGATGAGGAGAGCCACGCGAGAGGAGGTGCGCTGCTGTGAGGAGAATATGGAGACCGGTATTTTTTGTATTTATGCTGCTGGTGCTGTATCTGCCTATATTGATGCTGGCATTTTACAGCTTCACCGACTCGACCACCATCGGCGCGGTGCGTGGCTTTTCGATGCACAACTATGTGACGCTCTTCACCACTCCGGAGCTGCGGAGCATGATACTGGGCACGCTCATGCTGGCGCTGAGCGCGGCGGCGATATCGACGGTACTGGGCACGATGGGCGCTATCGGAGCCTACTACTCCAGAGAGCATGTGCGCGATGCAGTATCTACCGTCAATCAGATCCCCGTGATCAATGCCGATGTGGTGACTGGATTTTCCCTGTGCGTGCTGCTGGTCGTCGTGCTGCATATCAGCAAGGACAGCTATATACCGCTGGTGGCGGGACATGTGACGCTGTGCACGCCCTTTGTATATCTGAGCGTGATGCCCAAGATCCGCCAGCTCGATCCGAGTATGTACGAGGCGGCGCTGGATCTGGGAGCGACGCCTGCGAGAGCGCTCTTTACCGTAGTCATCCCGCAGATCTTCTCGGGTGTCATATCGGGCTTCGGGCTGGCAGTGACGCTGTCGCTGGATGATTACTTCATAGCGACATATACGAAGCCTGCGATGTTCGATACGATCAGCACCTATGTGGTCAATGCTACCAGAGGCTCGCAGACGACCATCAAGACCGCGCTCTGGGCGCTGTCTACGGTGATATTTGTGCTGGCGCTGGCGCTGGTGCTGGCGCTCAATTACAGAAGTCTGCACAGTGCGGACGGAAAGGAGCGGGCAGATGCGAGGAGATAGAAGAGCTGCGGCCGTATGGCTGGCGGCAGCGCTCATGAGCGTGTCGCCGCTTCATGCGGTCGGCGCGGCAGGTACTGCATATGCAGGTGTTCGGACGGATGCCGCAAGCTCGCAGGTGAGTGCGGCACAAAGCGGGCAGGAGACACGGGCACCGCAGTTGCAGGAAAATGATATATCCGCTCAGACGGCCTCTGTGCAGGCGACGTATACACATGACGCT
>CAVJQN010000005.1:0-7849 GCA_963651635.1 Agathobacter sp. | reverse complement strand
AATCAACATAATGTGTTATATAACCAGAAACTGCATCAGAAATTACGATTGATGATAGCTGTAAGCTGATGATATGTACAACGTCGCCCGATGTCAAGACAAAACCGTATGTGGGATAGCGATGAAGAGCAGCGGCAAGGGACAACGCTAAGAGACAACGGTAATGGACAGCGGCACGGGACAGCGGCAAGAGATAACGGTAAGGAACAGCGGCGAGGAACAGCGAGTAAGGACAGCGATGAAAGACAGGATACGCCTCATTTTGACGGTGGCGCTCACGGGTATAGCCGTATTTGCCGCCGGACTGCATAATGAAGGCAAGTTGAAAAAAGAATATCTGGAGGCGGACAATGCTGTGAGGCTGGAGGCGTCCGATGTCTCGCAGTGCGCGGACACGCAGGATATATCTGCAGGTGAGACAGCGCAAGCAGATAATCCGTACAGCAGTGAGGGAGCAGCGACATCAGGCACTGAGTGTATCGACGGATCCGCGGAGACTGATGCCCGCACAGAGCACGAATCGGCAGCCGACATCATAGTCATCAGCGACGATATCGCGCCGGAGGAGCCTGCGAGGACAGAGCCGGTCACGCTGGCATTTGCGGGTGATCTGCTGCTAGATCCGGGCTACGCGGTCATGTCGGCTATGCTCTCACGCGGCGGCGGAGAAAGCGGGAGTCTGCTGAGAAACTCATTTGACGACAGACTGCTGGAGCTGATGCAGGGCGCGGACATATTCATGCTCAACAACGAATTTCCGTATTCATCCGGCGGGACGCCCACGCAGGGCAAGCAGTATACATTTCGCGCGAGACCGCAGGACGCAGCGCTGCTGCACGATATCGGGGTCGATATAGTCTCTCTTGCCAACAATCATGCATATGACTACGGCGAGACGGCGCTGCTGGATACGCTGGACGTGCTGGAGAGCGAGGGCATACCATATGTCGGGGCAGGGCGTAATATCGAGGAGGCATCAAAGCCGTATATATTTGAAGTTGGAGGCTTGAGGATAGCATACATCTCTGCGACACAGATAGAGAGAAATGCATCGCCGGACACGAAGGGAGCGGGAGAGAGCACGCCGGGGGTATTTCGCTGTATGGATATATCAAGGCTGCTGGAGACGATAAAAGCCGCCAAGCAGGAGACCGACTTCGTAGTAGTCTATATCCATTGGGGTACGGAGAGCACGGCTCAGGTCGACTGGCTCCAGCAGGAGCAGGCGCCGCAGATAGCGCAGGCGGGCGCGGATCTGATCATCGGAGATCATCCGCATGTCCTGCAGGGGATAGACTACGCGGGGGATGTGCCGGTCTATTACAGTCTCGGCAACTACCTGTTCAACTCCAGAACGCAGGACACCTGTCTGGTCACCGTGAGCATAGACCCGCAGACGGCGCAGATATGCGATATGATTTTCACTCCGGCATTGCAGTTAGGGTGCCGTACCGTGAGTCTGGAGGGCGCGGAGAAGGCGCGTGTGCTGGAATATATGCGGTCGCTCTCGCCGCATGTCAGCATAGACGGGGACGGGCACATAAGCCGGTGAACGGACAGTATCGCCGACGGCATTGCACAGGGGTATTGCGAACGGGCGCTGCGATGCAAAAAACAGGATATGCATACACGGTAAATGCGTATATAATACTACCGGTTCTAAGCCGTATGAGGTTTATATGACGAGCCTCGGACAACCGGGTTTGTCAGTGATACGGACGCATTAAAGCAGCAGATACAAGGAAACGGAGAGAGACATGAAGGCATTTTTTGAGGAGTTCAGACAGTTTATCAGCAAGGGCAATGTAGTATCAATGGCAGTCGGCATCATCATAGGCGGCGCCTTCACATCGATAGTCAACAATATAGTCACATACCTGATCACACCGCTTATCGGAATCATATGCGGAGGCATAGATTTCACGTCATTTGAGATCAAGGTCGGAGAGGCTGTATTCGGAGTGGGCATCGTGATCAACTCCATCATCACATTCCTTATGACAGCATTTGTCCTGTTCATCATAGTCAAGGAGTCCAACAAGATCACCGAGAAGATGAACCAGAAGCTCAATGAGATAACCGAGGAGAAGAAGGAAGAAGAGGAAGCGGAAGAGGAAGAGCCGGAGCCGAGCGACGAGGTCAAGCTACTGACGGAGATCAGGGATCTGCTGAAAAAATAAGAGGTGAAGCACCCGGCTATATCTGCTAAAATGAGCAGCAGCACACGCCGCATGACGGCAGTGTCAAGTGCATATAAAGGGGGAAAACATGAACACGGATTTTATCAAGGGAGTTATCGTACCTATTCTCATGCCCATCGACAAGGATGAGAATATCGATGAGGCAAAGCTCCGCAAGCAGGTTGACTTCGTGATCAAGGGCGGAGTACACGGCATACTGCTCTTCGGAAGCAACGGCGAGTTCTTCGCTATGGAGTATCCGGAGATGGAGAAGGCTCTGGAGATCGTCATGGACCAGACAAACGGCAGAGTGCCGGTATACTGCGGTATAGGCACGATCACCACACGCGCGGGACTCAAGATCGCGAAGATGGCGGCGGCTCAGGGCGCACAGGGTATATCTATCCTGCAGCCTATGTTCATCGCACCCAGTGATGACGAGCTCTACGATCACTACAGAACCATCGCACAGTCAGTTCCCGATATGCCTACGCTTATCTACAACAATCCGCGTGTAGGATACGGCATCAAGCCCGAGCTGGGTGTAAGGATGGCCAAGACGGTCGACAATATCGTCGGCATCAAGGACTCCAGCGGCAATATGAACACGCTCAGCGAGTTCGTAAGGCTCTCACAGGGCATCGACTTTAAGGTGCTCGCAGGCAAGGACACGATGATCATGACGGCGCTCGCGGCAGGCGCGGCAGGCTGCGTAGCTACGACGGCCAACTTCGTACCCGAGCTGGTGGTCAGCATCTACGATCTGTACATGGCAGGAAAGCTGGAGGAGTCCAGAGCGGCACAGTACAAGCTCACTCCGCTCAGAAACACACTTGATCTGGGCAGCTTCCCTGTAGGAACCAAGGACGCGGCCAACCTGATGGGACTGGATGTAGGCAGCCCGTATCTGCCCAACAAGCTGACATCGGGCGAGAAGCTGGAGAAGATGAGAAAGGTATTCATCGAGGAGGGCTATATCAAGGCCTGAGATGAGCTATACTCAGACAGAAGATCTGATCGTATACCCATACTTAAAGCAAGAGAAGAGGAGCGGCCGCGGCCGCTCCTTACTGTATTCTCCGGGTGCTTCATCCCGGGCATGACTGATGAAATCAGAAGATCATACCGTTCACTTGTATTTCTTCAGATCATTTTCCAGCTCCTCCTCCACATGGAGGATAGCGCGGACATTGTTGACGAAGATACGTCCGGCGTCGGTGAGCTCCATGCCGTCGTGCTTGCGGATGAAGAGATCCGCACCGAGCTCCTCCTCGACCTTCTTGAGATGCCGGGAGAGGACGGGCTGCGACATATAGAGCTTCTCCGCCGCTCCGGAGAGCGACCCCTCCTGCGCGATGACCAGGATATATTCAAGCGTCTTTGTATTCATACATTCCTCCGTGCGCCGCGCGGCATCAATCGAAATAATCAACTCCCAGAAACTCATTGTAGATCGTATCCAGCGGCTCACTGTCTATCTTCTCTATCTCGTAGAGCGTCTGCTGGCGGCTCATCAAATATATCATATAGCGCTCCGGCTCGCTGAAGGTATGCTGCTTGGCGCTGACTATATAGACATATGAGTAGACCGGATCCTTCAGGCGCAGATAGCGTATGCCGTTGACCGGCTCGTAGTTCATGAAGCCGATGCCGTAGCCCTGCTGTATGAGCGACTTGTTCATCATGGAGCTGCTCACCTGCGCCGCCACGGTAGGCGTGAAGTCGGCATGATCCAAGAGCGGCTGTATGATCTCGCGGTGGTAGGTCGTCTTGTCAAACAGGATAAATATCTCGTCCTTGAGATCGTTGAAATCCACCGTGGGCAGCTCGTCAAATGCCAGCTTGTCATGGGCTCTCGCGTGGAAGCTGGATATCGCGACCAGATATTCCGAGCGGTATATCGGAAATGCCTGCACCCCGGTAGGCGGCGTCTCGTTGAGGTTGATCTGCGCGAAGTCTATCTCTCTGTCTTTGGCATAGTCCCTGAGCCGGGCGGGCTCGTCTGTGATGATCTCCAGCTTGAGATCCGGATATGCATTGTTGAACTTGTCCATGCACTTGTTCATCAGCTCCGTGCCCAGAGAGGGCGTGACGCCGATGCGTATGACCGCCTTGGGCGCGGTGTCCAGCAGACTGAAGGAGTGCTGCGTGCGGTTGAGGATAGCCATGATCTCCTGTGCCGCGTCATAGTAGCGCCGCCCGGAGTCGGTCAGTATAAAGCGCCTCTTGATGGTCGTAAACAGCTCGTGTCCGGTCTCCTCGCGCAGGACGGCGAGATACTGGCTCAATGCCTGCCTTGAGACGCCGACCTTCTCGGCGGCTGCCGTCAGGCTCCCGCACTCCGCAATAGCTATAAAATATGGCAGCTGATCCAGATTCATATATACCTCGTAAAACAAGCGGCATGACAGATGCCAGATACAGATATAAACATCAGCCGCATTTATCCTGACAACTTTGAAACATAGCCATTATAGTGAAAACAAGTGAACACTTCAAGCATTTTCACGCCTTCTTCGATGTAATCCCCCGATGAAACAGGACGGATTGTAAAAAATAAAGTATCTTAAAATACACTAAAAATAGCTAGATAAATAGCTAGTAAAATAGCTATAAAAATGATACACTCAAACAAGCGTCAAGCATTGAACATGAGAGAAAGGAGAGAGCCGATGGATATAGATGCTTCGTCGATCATCTCGGTCACTGAGGCCAATCAGAACTTCTCGAGGATAGTGAAGATGGTGGAGGCGAACGGCTCGGCGCTGATATTCAAGCGCAACAAGCCCAGATATCTGATGCTGGATGTCAACAACTCGGATGCGATCAGGAAGGCGTATAAGCAGCTTGCGGGGAAGAAAAAATGAAGAGAATATCTCGGACGATGTCAGCATTTCTTATGTATACGATGACGATAGCCGTATGTGCGCTGCTGTCGGTGAGGATGGTGGCTAATGCCTCTGCCGATGCGGCGCAGGAGGAGGCGGAGCCAGTCGGCAACACATACTACGAGAGCTGGTATGAGCTGTCGGAGGATGCACGGGTGCTGACGCTGAGGCTGGAAAATCATATCCCCGGGTACGCATGGAAGCTGGGCGCATCTGACGATGATCTGCTGGATATAGCTGACTATTACTATGACAAGTATGATGACAGGATCATAGTGCTGACAGGGTCAGGCGGTGAGGAGGGGAGCCTCATACTCACGGCGGCGTGCATGAAGGACAGCTATTCCAGACCGATCAGCCGCAAGCAGCTGAGGGTTCACGTATATAAGGACGGGCACATGAGCTGCTCGCAGGTGGGGGAGTGATTTCGTTTATCATCTGCATAAAGCCGGCTGAAGGAGAAAAACGGTCTTGCACAAGCGACGCGCCGGATGGCAGGTTGCGGAAAGAGTGTAAAAAGACACTGAGGGTATGATATCAAATAGACAATAGCGAGATGATAACATGACGGGAATAAGGAGGTATGAGAAGGGCATGAACATAGTATGTCTCGACATGGAGGGTGTGCTGACACCCGAGATATGGGTAGCATTTGCAGATGTGAGCGGTATACCGGAGCTGAAAAGGACGACCAGAGACGAGCCGGACTACGACAGGCTGATGAAGTATCGTATAGGTATACTCAGAGAGCACGGGCTGGGGCTGCACGAGATACAGAAGGTCATAGAGGGGATAGAGCCGCTGGAGGGCGCACGTGAGTTTGTAGATGCCGTACGTGAGGACGCACAGCTGATAGTGCTCAGCGATACCTTCGAGGAGTTCGCCAAGCCTCTGATCAAAAAGCTCGGTATGCCGATGATCTTCTGCAATTCTCTCGTTATAGGAGAGGGAGGGGAGGTGCTGGACTACCGTATGCGCTGCGCCCAGACAAAGCTGACGACAGTCAAGGCGCTCCAATCCATCGGCTTTGATACGATAGCGGCGGGCGACAGCTTCAATGATCTGGGCATGATACAGGCGAGTAAGGCGGGATTTCTGTTCAGGAGCACGGAGTCGATCAAGGCGGCTCATCCGGATATCCCTGCATATGATGAGTATGACGACCTGCTGGCAGCCATCAGGGAGGCACTGTGATGCAGACAAGAAAGCTCTACTACGAGGATGCGTATCTGCGGGAGTTTACCGCAGAGGTGGTCGGATGTGAGCAAAACGGCGGCAAATGGAGCATCGTGCTGGATCAGAGCGCATTTTATCCGGAGGGCGGCGGTCAGCCTGCAGATCACGGGGTGCTGACGCTGCTGAATGACGCGAGCGCGGTAGAAGATGTACACGAAAAGAACGGCGTGGTTGTGCATACGTGCGATAAGCCGCTTGCGGTCGGCAGCACGGTGCTTGGCAGGATAGACTGGGCGCGGCGCTTCGACCATATGCAGCAGCACTCCGGAGAGCATATAGTGAGCGGGCTTATCTGCTCACGGTTTCATGGCAATAATGTCGGCTTTCATATGGGCGCGGACATGGTGACGATAGACTTTGATGTCGTCATGACATGGGAGGATGCGGCAGAGATCGAGGCGGCGGCAAATGCCTATATTTCCGAAAACCATCCTCTGGAGATACTGTGGCCGTCTGCCGCTGAGCTGGAGGCTCTGGAGTATCGGAGCAAGAAGGAGCTGAGCGGAGCTGTGCGCATAGTGAGATTCGCCGGAGCGGATATCTGCGCATGCTGCGGGACGCATGTATCCTCATCGTCGCAGGTGGGCTTCGTGAAGCTGATATCCTGCCAGAAGCATAAGGGCGGCACACGTATAGAGATGCTGGCGGGAAAGCGTGCGATTGATTATCTGTCATGCATCTGGAACGAAAATCTCAGCATCAGCCATATGCTCTCCGCCAAACCGCCGGAGACGTCGGCGGCGGTGACCAGACTCAGGGAGGAGCTGCTTCATGCGCAGGAGCGGATAGCCGTGCTTTTAAGCAGCGAGTTCGACAGGCTGGCAGAGCGCTACAAAGGCCATGGCGATACATTGATAGTATATGATGCGCTGTCACCGGACGATACAAGGAAGCTGTGCGACCGGGTGGCAGGAATATGCGGCGGCCTGTGCGCAGTATTTGCGGGCGGTGACGGGCATTATAACTATGCCATCATCTCTGAAAAAAAGAGCAGCGGTGCCGAGAGGGTAAAATCACTTGTTAAGGAGCTCAACGCGGCGCTGAACGGACGCGGTGGCGGACGTGACGGATGGGCGCAGGGGAGCGTCAATGCCGACGAGGCAGCGATCCGCGGACATTTCAACAAAATGTCCATATATGGCTAAAAATTTGTGCCAATTATGATATATATTGAACGCGTGCTTTGAATTGATTTTGAAAAGTCCATCTGCTAAAATTTCTTTCCGATATAAATTTATCGGAGGTGCAGCATGACAAAGCCGAGCGCGGCAGATACCATTATCAGTACGATTGCGGGTATTTCATTCGCATCTTCCGTTAGTATTTATCAAAGGGGATAATCGTTATAAAGCGATTATCCCTTTTTTGTTTCAAAAGGAAAGGGGAATGTTATGGGTAACGACGGAGCAATTTATGACGCAAGACAGCTGGGCAGACCGAAGATGCTGATCCTCGGACTCCAGCACATGTTCGCCATGTTCGGCGCGACAGTGCTGGTTCCGATCATCACGGGACTGAGCATCTCATCGACGCTGCTTTTCGCGG
>CAVJQN010000004.1:0-8396 GCA_963651635.1 Agathobacter sp. | reverse complement strand
CCCGCAATCCTTCACGAACATTCTGAGGCAGTGGCTTTGCTTGTATTGATGCAGGATTGCTTCGTGCTACGCACTCCCGCAATCCTTCACAAACATTCTGAGGCAGTGGCTTTGCTTGTATTGATGCAGGATTGCTCCGTGCTGCGCACTCTCGCAATCCTTCAAGAACATTCGTATTCCGCTCGTTTTTCTTCGAAAAACGGCTACATACTCATGTTCTTGCGGGTCTCAAGGTCGGGTATCCTCCTGCAAGCGAGCTTGCGTCGGATACCCGACTTTGATCCCCTGTTGCATCAGTATAGTGTCTGCAGTCTGGTCAGGTAGTTCTGGCTGTCCTGCATCTCGTTCTTTCCGAATACCTTCTCCATATATGCCATCAGGTTCTTGATCTCATCCCGGATGAACATCACGTTCTGGCTCTCGAACTTCTTGAGTATCTTTCTCGCAAATATATAGTCCAGACCGCCCAGCTCCGTACCTCCGCAGGCGACATATACGGGGATGAAATCATACATCTGCTTGGTGATACGGTTGCCGAATGCCAGCTTGAAGCGACTCTGCAGATAGTTGTCGAGCTTGACCATCTTGGCGAGCGTCGCATCACTGATCGGATGGTCGTCCTTCGCCTTGGCAAAGAGCTCGCGCAGATGCTCCGCCGTGATCAGGAGCCTCGGCTCCATCGCACACTCAAACGGCTCCGCCTTCTCATTGATCTCGATAGGCATCGCACGGTCGTAGACCTTGTCCGTGATGGTAAATGTCGAGTCGTCGTTATTGGCTGTGCCTATATACCATGTGTTGTCGCTGACGTGGAGCTTGCCCGTCTGCAGCAGCTCGGGATCTCCCGGCCATGCCGTCGGCACCAGCTCTACCAGCCATTCCTTCTTGTCCGGCATCTCCAGCACGGACAGCATATCCGCGAAATAGTACTCGATGCGCGCCAGATTCATCTCATCCAGCACGATCATCGTCACGTCCTCGCGAAATCCTGCCTCGTATACGGCTCTCAGAAACTCAGTCTCATTGAACCTCTTGGAGAACTCGTTGAAATATCCCAGCAGATCCGTCCTCTCGCGAAACGACGGCTGTACGGATATCATGGTTGCGGGATTGTCCAGATATCTGCTGAAGGAGTACGGGAGCGAGGTCTTACCTGTACCCGATATACCCTCCAGTATCAGTATCTGACTGGATGCCATACCCGCGACAAATCTGCGTATGATCTCGGGTGTGTAGTAGAGATGGAGCTGACTCGCCGCAAAACGTCTGTATCCGTCCACGAGCTGCTCCAGCGTGACATCTTCATTGAACTGCGGCCACTCGTAGTCCTGATATTTCTCATCGACCTGTGCGAGCTTCGGAAATCTCGTCGCGCTCGCCTGCTCCTGTTCATCCGCCGAGCTTCTGGCATGTGCTGCCGCTGTAGCCGCGGCGGCAGCGGCATTGGCGATGGTATCGGAGCTGATCTCGCCCTCTATGCTGCCGCTCATGCCCATGATGCCGCCGACGCTCGATCCTGCCTGTGATGCAGTCTCGGAGAGCGGATCCACCGGAGGCGCCGCACCTATCGTCCCCGCGAGCGTCGATGCGCCGGCCACCACCGGAGTACCCAGCGTCGTGGCGCCGTATACGGGCTTGCCCTGCTCATCGACCCCGACGACCTCGTATCTGGCAATCTCCTGTGTCGGCACCCTCATGGCAAGGATCTGCTCCTTCTCGTCCATCAGCTCCAGCACCTGCCGATTGAGCCTCCCTATCTCCTTATACAGGATCATATTGTCCTGCCCGTCCAGCTTCAGTGCCGCGACCAGATAGAAATGCCTGACGATCAGTATGATGATCAGTACGGGTATCGCAATCAGTATGACGGCAAGTATGATCGAAAGGAGCTTCGCCGCGATGCTCATCGTCGGAAAATACGAGCCGAATATCAGCGCGTACTCAGCCCAACCCGTGATAAATACCTTCACAAAGCCGCTGATGAAGTTCACGACCCATGAGGCTATATTGTAGATGACTCTCGAAATCAGCTCGTATGCAAGCTTCAGAAATTCGCTCATATTCCGTCTCTCCGGATCATATTTTCGCCATTGTTTCCCGCATTTCCCTCTGCTTCCAGCGCTTCGAGCCTTGCCTGCGCCTCGGCCAGCTGCGCCCGCAGACGCTCTGCCTCGCTCATCTCTTTGCCGTTCCCGGTCGTATCTGCGGACTTCATATCGTCCTGCGGCATCTGTGTCTGCGATGCCTGTGCTGCCGCCTGCGCCGTCTCTATCGCCACCGCCTTTTTAAGCTGTATGCTCACCATGATCAGGTGATATACCTGATAGATGAAGAATATCAGCATGGGCAGGACTATCACTATCAGAAAGCCCGCGGAGCTGGTGAGGAAGTCCATCACCCTGCCGAAGCCTGCGATCCTCGTGACATATCTGCCCACGATATCGCCGTCCGCGATGATATGCGTATCGCTCGCCTGATTGTTATCACCCTTGGTCACATATGTCCGATATCCGTTATCGTCCCGGATTTCGTTTATCCTGTGGGTGTTCAGCGCGTACTGGTTCATGATGATCGTATGGAAGGTGATGATGTCGCCCTCCCTGAGCGTGGACGGATCCACCTTTTTGATGATGATAAGGTCTCCCGCCTCAAATGTCGGCGCCATCGATTCTGTCTGCACCGACAGCGGCGTATATCCCAGCAGATTGCTGACATTGTTCACATCCCTTGTCGCCAGCGTGGTAAATGTGAAAAGCGCCGCCAGCAGTATCACAGCCCACAGAATCACACTCGCGAGCACTGTCGCGACCTTCTTTACAACTTCCATGATGATATGTCCTTTCAGATACTTTTCTCCGGCCTCTGTCCGAGGTTATGTAAACGGCTGATTGTTCTCATCAGTCCCGGTGAATTTCATACGGAGCGAAAAACTCTCCAGCTTCAGATCATTGGTGCAGTCCTCGTCATTTCCCTCGAGCCATATATATACCTCCACCTGCTTGTCCTGCCCCGCAATCATAGGAAACAGTACATTGTTGTCGCTGTAAACCATCTCGGATGCCCTTGAAATGCCGAACAGCCGCATCTTTTCCCGATTTTCCGCCGTATCGGCCATGTCCGGGTCGTATACAATAAACCGGTCGTCCGCATAAAAGCCTATCCTCATGGCACGCACCAGCGCCGGATCGTCCGATATGATGAGCGTCGCCGTCTCGTCGTCCTCCTGCCCGGTCAGATGCACCAGCATATCCTTGGATGCCATGAAATGCAGCGTATAGTGGATATAGTCGCCGCTCTCCTGCGATGCTGTCTGTCCGAACTGATAGGTAAATGTGATCCCGTCATCGGTAGTTACCGGCTCCATCGGCTCACTCATGATATCAACTCCCGTGTCCGCGCGTATGCGGTCTGCTATCGCCTCAAAGCTGAGTGTATGCACATATTCGTCGATCGTCTCGTGCGCATCAAGATCAAAACGCAGCGACTGCCCTGTCGTGATATCCAGACTGATGCCTCGCAGCCGTGTCCTGTCCGCTATGGTAAACCATGCCGCCGTCGCCGCTGTGATGCTGACCAGCGCTATCATGGCTATCAATATGGTTGTCCTTATGGTGGATCGCTCTGTCATACCTTACTCCTGTGTGAGCGCGGCGTAGAAGCCCAGCCGCATGGTGACATTGCTCGTACTGATGGATTCCACGCAATCGGGATCGCAACCCTCCAGATAGAAATAGATATCCACCAATGTCGGTGTATTCAGGTCTATCACCGCCAGCGAGCTCTCAGGATATTCCGTCATGTCGTCCGTGACCGTCACCTCGGATATGGCTATCGCCGGATCCTCCACGGCATTTACACCGCCGCCGCTGACCGCAAGGACACGTCCCTCGCCCTCGTAGGTATTGCCTATATATGTATTGCTGCGTCTGTCGGAGGTCTCCTGCGCATCGTCAAAAT
Organism: Agathobacter sp.; assembly: GCA_963651635.1. Lineage (GTDB taxonomy): Bacteria > Bacillota > Clostridia > Lachnospirales > Lachnospiraceae > Darwinimomas. The sequence goes on along the minus strand of CAVJQN010000004.1, from coordinate 4,439 downwards.
ACAGTATCTTCGCGTCCGATGTGTCATCAGCGAATATAAATCCCAGCCTCGATGCCGCCAGTATGCCGCTGGCGTCGTCGTCCGTGCCGATATCGCCCATGTCGGTATGCTCGAGATATATGGCCGCCCTCATCCCCTCATAGCTCTCCGGTCTGCCCGTGCGTACCTCCATATATATCTGCCCGTGATAGCAGTAGCTGCCGTGCTCGTCGATATCTATCTCCTCGTATCGCCCGTATCCGGCGCTCTCGGATATCACCGTCGCGCGCGCCCAGCTCTGCAGATCCGCCGTGGATACCGGAAGCAGCAGATTGTCAGCAGAGGAGTTGACCCTGCCGATCTCCGTCTCTGTATCAGCTGCGAGATCTCCCTCGCTCGTACCCAGCAGCAGCGCCAGATCATCCTGTGCGACACGTCCTGTGACATGACCTGTCGTGACCCTCTGATTGCCGGTAAACCATGCATAGGTCGCGGAGCCCAGCGATATACAAAGGATCAGTATCCAGACCAGCGATATGAGTATTGTCTTTTGCAATGATCCGATATCTGTATTCATCATCTTCTCAGTCTGTCTGCACTGCGGCTCCCGCCCAGCCCAGATTGAAGCGTATCTCTGCGTCCTGTATCGCATTGATGCAGTTCTCATCACACCCCTCCAGATACAGATAGTACTCCGCTGTGATGACCGTATCCGCCGGAAGCAGCGCCAGAGCGCGTCTGCTGCGGCTTAGCTCCGTCTGTCCGGATGCGTATGCCATATAGTCATTGATATCCTCAGCCGGATCCGCCGTAAATGACGGATATCCGCCGCCGTCCGTGCCCTCTATGACCGCGCCGCTCTCCGTCACGGTCTGCACCGCTTCAGCCGCGCCGCCCGCCCGCTCCATATCCAACTCATCAATCCGCAGTATCACTCTTGTCAGCTCCCGTCCCGTCGTCTCATCGCGCAATATCAGACCCAGACGCGCCGCCTGCTCGGCTCCCTCTCCCATAGTCAGGAGCATATCCGTCCTGCTCAGATACAGCTCGCAGTCCTGATTTTCCGACAGCAGATATACTCTCCCGTGCCATATCATCGCGTCCAGCACGCTTTGCTCCGTGATCTCACGAAAGCTGGTGGAGATGCCGTTCCTGTCCTGCGCCGTCGGCTCGTACCAGTGCTCCAGCGAGGATGTAGAGACGGGATATAGGCTCCCGTCTGCATTGTTCTCATATGTGAGATTGCACTCGGCTGCGAAGGGACCGCCGTATGAGTCCGAGATTTTAAGGTCTACGCCTCCGCGTCCCACAGAGCTCGCCATAGGCGTGATATTCGTATCAACTCCGAATGTGAACCAAGCAAATGCCGCTCCTCCCAGCGCCAGAAGCGCCAGCAGGAGCCAGACCGCCGATATGATCAATGTGGATCTGCGCAGACGCATATTATTCACCCTGATAGCCCGCAAATGATATCGAGAGATTGTCGAAGCGCTCGCCCTCGATATCCGAGTAGCAGTCCGGATCGCAGCCCTCCAGCCATACATAGACGTCTATCTTCACCGGCTTTGAGCCGCCCCTGACTGTGCATATCTGAATCGAACCGCTCTTGAGCGTCACCTTGCCGGTCTCGATATCGTAGCTGCACATATTGTCCTTGTCATAGGTCACTATATCGACCACGGAGCCGTCTGTCGCCGTATGATCCAGTACCGTGCCTGAGTAGGCGGCTCCCGGGATATATCCCTGCTCCGTGTTGTATCTGCCCGTAGTACCCGGCTCGGAGTCGAGCTCGAAGAAGAACTGCCCGCCTCCCTCGACCACCAGCCCCACTCTCAGCGCCTTGGCGAGCTTCTCGCCCGTGCCCGACTCACCTATCTGCGATACATATATCGGCAGATCGCCGTCGTAGGTCGTCTTCAAAAAGAGCTGCGTATGGTAGAAATCAGCCGTATCCGCACGTCCGAACACGGATGCCAGCTTATAGTCTCTGCCTGCATCGCCTGATATAAAGCCTCTCGCCGACTGGAAGCCTCCGTCCTGTGCGGATGTATCTATATAGTCGGTCGATACCGGCGAGAGCATCACCGGCTGGTCGTCATTGCCCACTCTCAGGCTCGTGGACGTGCCGTAGTCTCCGTCCATCTCATTGGATATCTGGAGCGAGACACAGGAGCCCGCCGTCATCGTCACATCTATGGTGCTGCCCGAGGTATGATATATGTACCATGCAAATGTGGTCACGGTCGCCGTCAGCAGCGCCAGGAGCATAAATATCGCCGCTCCCAGCAGTTTTCTTTTCAATGCCGTGCTTTGCCCGTTTCGTTCCATGAAGCTCCTTTAGCGCGGTTCGCCTTCGATATCGAGCAGCTCCGAGAGCCTCGTGTCATAGTCGATAAACCTGTTTATCACTGTTTTCACATCGATGCCTCCGCTCATGATAAGGCTCGCGTACTCCTGTCCGACCTCGGCGGCGACTACATCGCTGTATATGATATCTATCCTCGAAAGCATCACATCCTCGTCTGCTGACATAAGCAGGATGTATGCCGCGATGTCATCCGTCGTATATCCGTCAGCCAGTGCCTTCAGACGACCGTCCTCGTCATATACCGCACAGATGGTCATGTCCTGCGCCACCGCGCAGTATGATGCACGCCGCAGGAAACGGGGTGAGAGGATGTACTCGGTGGTGGTGAGCTTTTCAGCGGTGATATGGGCAGTGTCGGTGTCCTCGTCTGTATCCGTGTTCACGTCAGCGTCAAAGTTTGTATCTGCCTCAGTTTCTGCCGCGGCTGCCGTCTCCGGTGCTTCTGTTTCTGCCGTAGTTTCTGTCTCAGCTGCTGACGTTTCTGCTGTGCCTGCCTCTGCCGGCGATGTCTCATCCTCGGACTCCGTCTCAACCGCAGATGTCGTCTCCTCCTGAGATGTCTCCGCTGCCGTTGTCTCCGCTGCCGCTGTTTCCGCGGCTGTTGTCTCTGCCGCCGTAGTTTCTGCAGTGCTCGTCTCCGACGCAGCTGTTTCTGCGGAGCTAGTCTCCGCCGCAGACGTTTCTGCAGCGCTCGTCTCCGTCGCAGGTGTTTCTGCCGCGCTCGTCTGTGCCGCTGATGTCTCTGCCGAACTCGTCTGTGCGGTCTGCGCCTTGGTCTCCTGCTTTACTCCTGTATCTGCCGTCTCCTCAGCGTTCGGATCGTAGCCCGTGCCGTCGCCCTTGGCAAAGCGTACCTGTGCGTCCTTGGGCAGCTCCAGAACCAGCTTGCCCGCCACTGCCTCATTTTCCAACCTTGCTACTATGATCCCGACTGTTCCGTCTGCCATCTCCTCGTCAAATACGCTTCCGAGATATTCCACGGCAGAGCCGATGCCGTCCGGCACAGATGATATATACATCCGCGTACCGAAGATATTGATCTGTGCATCGTAGTAAAGTTCCGATGCTTTCTGCGTATATCTGCGGGTCTCATCGGTATCGATGAATACATAGCTGTCCAGATACAGCATGGAGGCTCCGTCGGTGATATCTATGATGACATCCTCCGGCACATCATCCTCTATGGCGTCCTGCTCGCCGTCCCCGTCTCCCGTAAGCGCAGCCGTTATCCTCTCTGCCATCGCAGCCGCCGTCTCTGCGTCTATCCCGTCGGATATCGTCAAAGCGTAGCCGTCATCCTCCCATGCGATATCGGTGCTCTCAGTACCGATCAGCTTTACAGCAGCTCCGGCATCTCCGACCTCATAGGCAGCCGCCCACAAACCGTCAGATGACGCCTCATCGTAGAAGACGGCGGAGGACTCTATATATTCCAGATCCGTCTCCATACCGCGCACAGCCGCGTAGCAGCCGTCATTTACCACGACCGTCACGCTGTTGATATCTACGTCCGCGCCATCAAACCTTAATATGTGATTTTCGCCGACATGGTCGATATAGTAGCTGTACTCATCAAGCGATTCATCGTCCAGCCTGATGATATATGTCAGCTCTCCGTCGCTTCTGACAAGAGCCTTCTTTATCTCATCCAGACTGATCTCACCGCTGTCGGTAACCCACGCCAGCTCTGCCACGCGGTCGGCATACTCCTCGCTGAAGGATATTCTTATCTCTATATCCGGCTCTGATTTGCAGAAATACGTATCGATTGCTATGATCGTTTCCGTCTCTGACGGATTTAGCGTATAACCATGGATATAGTTTTCGGTCTTGATTTTCTCGCCGTCCGCCTTGTAGACTATCTGACCGGCATCTGTACGGAAAATGTAATTGAGCATCAGTCTGTCTGCGTCACCGTAGCTTTCCTCGATCTGACCTCCAAACGCCTCCAGTACATCCTCGCTCACCGAGAAAAATGCTTTCCTGTCCGCATCCATCTCTGCGGCTGCCCATACTCTGGGCGCAGCGGTGCATATGATCAGCGTCATCGCCATCAAGACGGCGCACAGCCGTCTGAGCATATGGTCGTTGC
>CAVJQN010000003.1:0-8933 GCA_963651635.1 Agathobacter sp. | reverse complement strand
TCCCCATACTCCGTAAACAATAATAAACAAAACAGCGGCAACAACCGCAATCTCCCTGAACAGCCAGTTCTGTCTGCGGAATTTCTCCTCAAGGTTTATTCCCATGTAGCTGCATATATCGGCAGCCAGCAATACCAGAATGGCACACATAAGCAGCCAGAAATTCTTCTTATCAAGGCCGAGTTTATAAATACGGCCTCCTAACAGCGAAAACGGATGAAACTCCGAAACCACCCGTCTGCACATTCTAAGTGCAGCCATAAACCCGTCAGCCCTGAAGAACAGCCATGCAAAATCAACAAGGCAGAATGTAATTGCCATACGGCATATCTTAAAACTCTCAGCCTCAACATTTATCCTGAATATCCGGCAGAGCTTCTTTCTTAAAGGCATCAGTATATCTCCCGCCACCTGGTAAAACCCATGAAGCAGTCCCCACGCGACAAATGACCAGCTCGCGCCGTGCCATACACCGCTTACCCAAAAGGTCAGCATGATGTTGCGGTATCTGCGTAATTTCCCGCAGCGGCTTCCGCCCATCGGAAAATAGACATACTCCTTCAGCCACGAGCTCAGAGAAATATGCCATCTGCGCCAAAACTCCTTGATCGAGGAGGCAAAATACGGGGTGTCGAAGTTTTGGGGAAGTCTGATACCCAACATTTTGGCGGAGCCTATGGCCATGTGGGTATATCCGTCGAAGTCGGCATAGATTTGCAGACCATATATCAGAGTTGCGAGTATTATCTGAAGTCCCGTATAAGAATTGAAATCACTATAAACCGTATTGACCAGCAATGCAGCCCGGTCTGCTATGACGAGCTTCAGAAATAAGCCCCATATAAACTGCTCTACGCCGCTTACCAGAGCATCAAACTGCAAACATTTTGCAGTTGCCTTATATTGAGGGAGCAGGTCGTCGCCTCTCCCGATAGGTCCGGAAAGCAGCTGCGGAAAAAACGATACAAATAAAGCGTAGTCTATAAAGCTGCGCTCTGCACCGTATTTCCCCTTGTATACATCTACCAGATAACCCAGAACTTGAAAAGAGAAAAAAGAAATGCCGACCGGAAGTACTATTTCTGCTTTGTTTAATGATAAATCCGTGCCAACGCAGTGCAGGAAAGAATTGATATTCTGTATGATGAAATCAGTATATTTAAATACGCAAAGGATTCCCAGCAATATGAGGACTGCTATACCAAAAGATTTTTTAGCTTTCAGTACCCCCCCCATTTTTGTATTCGTTGCAGTACAATTCGGGCTTATTATCCGCGCTGCTACGTATGAAACTAATGTGCAAATAAAAAGCAGCAAGCAATATCTTACATTCCACAATCCGTAGAAAACATAGCTTGCTATTAACAGCCACATATTCTTCATCCGTTCAGGCACTGTATAGAACAGAAGCAGCACTATCGGGAAGAATATCAAGTATTGTATCGAATTAAATACCATAACAGCTCCTTAATACGACTTTATGTTTATATATCCGCGTCTTCATTCTCAGCTCCGTTTTTAGCAGACTCCTCCAGCTCCCGCAGAAACTTGCGGTCCTTCTTGTCAAGCTCGACCTTCTCCATCAGATCAGGCCGGCGCTCCAGCGTGCGCTTGAGAGACTGGTCTCTGCGCCAGCGTGCGATATTGGCATGATGACCGCTCAAAAGTATCTCGGGAACGCGCAGTCCTTTGTACTCCTCCGGGCGCGTATACTGCGGATATTCCAGCAGCGCGCCCTCAAAGGATTCCGACTCGCCGCTCTCCTCGTTTGTCAGCACGCCCGGTACCATCCTGCTCACCGCGTCCATGACCACCAGAGCCGCCAGCTCTCCCCCGGTCAGCACATAGTCGCCTATACTCAGGCTCTCCGCGCCGACCAGCTCCAGCGCCCGCTCGTCCACTCCCTCGTAGTGGCCGCACAGCAGCACGAGCCTCTCCTCCCGTGCCAGCTCCTTGGCTATATTCTGGTCAAATACCCGTCCCTGCGGGCTCATATATATGATGCGCGGGCGATGATCGTGACCGTCCGCCTCGCACCGTGCGCATATGCCGTCATAGGCATCGCATATGGGCTCCGCCTGCATGACCATGCCGGCTCCGCCGCCGTACGGATAGTCGTCCACATGATGATGCTTTTCATCATGTGAATAGTCGCGGATATTCACCGTCTCCAGCGATATGATTCCTTCCTTCATGGCTCTGCCGGTGATGCTCTCACCCATACATCGCTCTATCATCTCCGGAAAAAGTGTCATTACGTAAAATTTCATCTATCCGTCCTGCCGCCGCGCGGCTGTGCCTCATTCCGTCTCAAAGAGCTTCTCGACATATTCCTTCGGATCGAAATGCTTGAGATCCTCTACCTTCTCCCCGTATCCGATATACTTGACCGGTATACCCAGCTCATGCTGTATCGCCACGGCTACACCGCCCTTGGCGGTGCCGTCCATCTTGGTAAGCACTATGCCCGTCACCTCGGCGATCTGTGAGAACTGACGCGCCTGCTCGACGGCATTCTGCCCTGTCGTAGCGTCCAGCACCACCAGCGTCTCACGCCTCGCCTCGGGATACTCGCGGTCTATGATGCCGTAGAGCTTTTTGAGCTCCGCCATCAGATTTTTTTTGTTGTGCAGGCGACCTGCCGTATCGCATATGAGAGCATCGATATTTCGAGCCTTGGCTGCCGAGCAGGCGTCATATACTACCGCGCCCGGATCCGAGCCCTCGGTGCTTCCTATCATCTCTACATTCGCTCGTCCTGCCCACTCCCTCAGCTGATCTATCGCCGCCGCACGAAAGGTATCCGCCGCCGCCAGCAGCACCTTTCTGCCGTCCGCGCGCATCCTGCACGCCAGCTTGCCGCAGGTCGTGGTCTTGCCCACTCCGTTGACGCCTATCAGCATATATACGGACCTGACATCCTCCGAGGCAAATGCATCCTCGCTCAGCTCCATCCTGCGCATCAGCTCAGCCTTGAGCCATGCCTCACACTCATCCGCGCTGCCAAGTTTCTCCGACCTGACGGCTGCTTTCAGCTCATCGATGATCTCCTCGGTCGTCTCGACACCGATATCAGCCAGTATCAGTGTCTCCTCCAGCTCATCATAGAAATCGTCATCTATTGATTTGATCCCGCGGATCGCATTAAAAAACTTTTTCAGTATCATCATTGTTCAGTTCATCCTCGATCAGATTGACGGAAACCAGCGTAGATACACCCTTTTCCTGCATCGTTATTCCGTAGAGCCTGTCCGCCGCCGTCATGGTTCCACGTCTGTGCGTGATGACGATGAACTGGGTCGTTTTGGACAGCTTGTGAAGATAATGCGCGAACCGGTCTACATTGGACTCGTCCAGTGCCGCCTCTATCTCGTCCAGCAGAGCAAAGGGTGACGGATGCAGGCTCTGGATGGCAAATATCAGCGCTATCGCCGTCAGTGCCTTCTCGCCGCCCGACAGCTGAAGCATATTCTGCAGCTTCTTGCCCGGCGGCTGCGCGTTGATGATGATGCCCGCGTCCAGTATATCCTCGCCCTCCTCCGGCTCCTCCAGCTCCAGGCTCGTCTCGCCGCCCTCGAAGAGATCCTTGAATACCCGGTCAAACTCCTTTTGTATCAGCGCGAACTGCTCGGCAAACTGCCTGCGCATGCCTTCCTCCAGCTCCCTGATGATGTCTCTGAGCTGCGCCTCCGCCTTCGTGATGTCGCTGTGCTGCGTCTTCATCAGCTCGTAGCGCTCGCTCACCTCGCGGTACTGCTCTATCGCCTGCGGATTGATATCTCCGAGCTTTCGTATCTCGCTCTTGACCTCCTCCGCCTGCTTTCGCACCTTTGCAGCGTCTGTCAGCTCATCGTCGCGATAATCCTGCGCCGTCTGCGCTGTCAGCTCGTACTCGTTCCAGATGTAGCTCACCTGCGAATCGAGCTGCTCCTCCAGCTTCTCCCGACGGCTCTGCATCCTGAACAGATCCTTGTCCAGTGCGGATATTCTCTCGGATAATGCATCCCTCTTTTCAAAATACAACTTCTGCCTGCTCACCGCGGCGCTGTGGCTGTCCACAGCCTCCTGCAGCCTTCTTCTGCAGCTCCCCGGCTCTGCTCTCATTGGACGCTATCTTTTCCTGATTTTTTTGGATCTCGTCCTGTATCTGCTCTATATGCCGCTGTGCCTCGGCTTCGTCTGCAGTCAGTGTCTCCTTTTCCTCCGCCAGCTCCCTCAGCTCGGTCTCGAGACGGCTTATATTGTCCTGCACGGCTATGAGCTTTTGCGCATTTTCTGCCATGCCCTCGTGCAGCTGCGAGATAGTCTCGGATATCGTCTGCTGCCGGGTGCGAGCCTCCTCCAGCTTCGTATCCAGCTCGACGAGCTCATCGTCCAGCTTCTCCTTCTCGGCATCGATGCTTGCTATCCTCTCATCGCCGGCTTTCTTTTCCTCGCGTGTCTGCTCTATCTGCCCGCTGACGGTCTGCATCTCCACGTTCATGGTCTCGGCAGACCCGCTGTATTCGTCGATTCTGGTCTTGAGCGTCTCCAGCGTCACCTTGCAGGTGCCGCTCTCCAGATAGATCTCCTGCTCTCTCTTCCTGCACTCTTCCAGTATCTGTGCGCATCCCGATAGCTCGCTTCTCGCCTCGTCGAGCTCGTGTGCGGCATCCTCCATATCAGACAGCCGCGTCACCGCTTCCTTCTCCAGCTCCTCTATCTCGCGTCTCCTGCCGAGCAGATTGCTGGCATTTTTGAACGCGCCTCCGCTGATGGCTCCGCCGGGAGCGAGATACTCGCCGTCCAGCGTGACTATATGATAGCTGTGATGGTATTTCTTGGAAATTGCGATGGCATGGTCCGCATCGTCCGCCACCAGTATATATCCCAGCAGGCTCTCCGCCAGCTCGGCATATTCGCGGCCGCACTTCACGAGTGAGGCGGCAGTTCCGATGACTCCCGGCTCCGCGTCCGCTCCCGCAAAATCCGTTCTCTTTTTTGATCTGACCGCGGACAGCGGCAGGAAGGTCACTCTGCCGAGCTTATTGGTCTTGAGATATTCTATGATATCTCTCGCCGTCTCCTGCGTATCCGTCACGACATTCTGTATCCTGCCGCCCAGAGCCGTCTCTATCGCTGTTTCATACTTCTTATCCGTGGAGATCAGGTCAGCCAGTGCACCGTGCACGCCTCTCTTTTTGAGTTCCATGACTTTGCGTGTCGCGCTGCCGTAGCCCTCGTAGCGCTCGGCTATATTCTTCAATGCGTCCAGTCTGCTCTTTACGGACTGATATCTGTTTCTCACTTCGTCCAGCGCGTCGGAGGCGGACTTCAGCTTTTGATCCGCAGTCTCGCAGTCACTCTGCGCCTTCCGGCTTTTATCGCTCAGCTCTTCAAGCTGCTGCTTCAAGCTCTCGGCATGAGCCTTTTCTTCCTCGTACTGGGAATGAAGACTGCCCGCGTCCGTCTCGGATTTGAGTATCCTTCCCGCTATCTCGGAGCTTCTTATCTGGAGCTGCTCCAGCTGCGCGTCCAGCTTTCTGCCGTTCGCGACCTCCTCGCCCCTCTCGTTGATGACTGCCCGCCACCTTGCATTGGTCTCTGACTGGGTCTTTTCCAGCTCCGCTATGAGCTGCTCCGTCTCTCTCAGCCGTGTCTCCGACTCCGCAGATCCGCTCTTTTTATCCTCGGCATGAGCCGTGAGCTCCTCCATCTGCATCCTGTAGTCCGCAAGGCTCCTGTCCTTGTCAGCCGACTCCTCAGCAATCGTCTCAAGACGTCTGGTGATATGCTCGGTATTGACATGCTCCGTATTGATCTGCTCACCCAGGACATTGATCCTACCCTTGAGATCTCCCGTCTCCAGATCCGATGCCGATATCTCCTCACGGCAGCTCGCGATCCGCGCATCCAGCGCGCTTGCCTCGGTCTCTATGCTCTCATATTTGCTTTTGAAGTCGGCAGCCTCGGCATTGGCATCGTTCAGGTCGCCCTGAGTGAGGCTCATCCGCCCGTCCAGCTCCGACAGCTGCACAGTCAGCTCATCCGACTGCAGTAGGAAGTAGTTCAGCTCGTACCTGCGCTGCAGCTCGCGCAGGCGGAAGTACTCTCTCGCACTCTCCGACTGCTTCTCCAGCGGTCCTATCTGCTTTTCCAGCTCTGAAAGTATATCCGTGATACGGATGAGATTGGCATGCTCCGCGTCCAGCTTCTTTTGTGTCTGCGCCTTGCTGCGTTTGAATTTGGTGATGCCCGCCGCCTCGTCGAAGAGCTCGCGTCTGTCCTCGGGCTTGGAGCTGAGGATCTGATCGATCTGACCCTGCCCTATGATGGAATATCCTTCCTTGCCGATGCCCGTATCGTAGAAGAGCTCCGCTATATCCTTCAGGCGGCATATGCTGTCATTGATCATATACTCCGACTCGCCGGAGCGGTACAGCCGCCTTGATACCTTGACCTCGTCAAAGTCCACCGCCAGACTGTGATCGCTGTTGTCAAGCGTGAGCGCCACATATGCAAAGCCCTGCTGCTTACGCATCGCCGTCCCCGCAAATATGACATCCTGCATATTGCCGCCGCGCAGCTGTCTGGCGCTCATCTCTCCGAGCACCCACCTGACCGCGTCGGAGACATTGGACTTGCCCGAGCCGTTCGGTCCCACGATGCCCGTGATGCCGTCGCGAAACTCCATCACGGTCTTGTTGGCAAAGGACTTGAAGCCCTGAATCTCTATTTTCTTCAGATACATATCACACCCGTGGTTCTTTTAATCTTGCAAGCGCATGCATCGCCGCCTGCTGCTCGGCATGCTTCTTGCTTGAGGCTGTTCCCCTGCCGATCTCCTCTCCGTCCAGCATGACCCTGACGGTGAAATTCTTGTTGTGGTCGGGGCCGTCCTCCGATATCTGCTCATAGACAGGTCCGGCGGCGCCGTCCTTCTGCAGCTCCTCCTGAAGCATGGATTTGCTGTCGTAAAATACTCTCGTATGCTCTATGTCATTGAGCACAAATCTGAGTATCAGATCTCTGGCAGCCTCCAGTCCGCCGTCCAGATATACCGCGCCTATGACGGACTCAAAGGCATCGGAGATGATGCTCGGTCTCTTCCTGCCGCCGGTCGCCTCCTCGCCCCTGCCCAGCATGATATACGGGCTGAGCGGGATCATCTCCGCGCAATAATGCAGCGCCGACTCACATACGTGACCCGCGCGCATCTTCGTCAGCTCGCCCTCCTCCAGCTTGGGATATCTATCGTAGAAGAACTCGCTGCTCACCAGCTCCAGCACCGCATCCCCGAGAAATTCCAGTCTTTCGTTGGAGCCGTTGTGTCCGAGGCTTTTTTCGTTGGCATATGATGTATGTATGAGGGCATGCCGCAGGAGCCTCTCATCTTGAAAGCGATAGCCGAGCCTGTCCTCAAGCTCCTCCAGCCGCTGCTTTGCACTTGTATTCATGAGCCGCATCTCACTTTATCAGGCTTTTCGCCATATCCAGAGCGTCCTGAACCGTCACTATCTTCTCCAGCTCATCATCCGGCACTTCCACATCATACTTTTCCTCCAGCTCCACCACCAGCTGGAACAGGTCCAGAGAGTCGGCTCCCAGATCATCCTTGAGCTTCGTCTCCGGCTTGATATTCTCCGGTTCTATCGTGAGTATCTCAGCTATCATGCCGCGTAATGTTTCAAAATCCATCTCCAGATCTCCTTGCTGTCATTTTCTGTTATGTGATGCCCCATCCGGCTGACTTTCTGTGTCGCATGGGGATTTCTTCATAAAATAAATATGCTGTCTCAGTCCGCACTCTCGCTGCATTGGAGCACGCACTGGCGTATCGCGTTGCATACCGTCTTTGCATCCGAGTTGCCGTGTCCCTTGATGACCAGCCCGTTCAGACCCAGCATCGGAGCTCCGCCGTACTCGCTTACATCAAAGCTTTTGACTATGCCCTTTAGCGCCGGCTTGATCAGCAGAGCTCCCAGCTTCGCCCGTGTCGAGCCAAGCAGTCCCTCCTTGATCTTGCCAAAGAGCGTCTTTGACAGGCCCTCGTAGAGCTTTAATATGACATTGCCCGTAAATGCGTCGCAGACGATGACATCCGCGGCGCCCGCCGGGATATCCCTCGACTCTATATATCCGGTATAATTGATGTCCTTATCTGCCTCGAGCAGCGGTCTTGCCGCCTTGACGAGTGCATTGCCCTTCTCGTCCTCAGCGCCTATGTTCACCAGCGCCACGCGCGGTCTTTCGATATGCATGGTACGTGCGTAATATTCACTGCCGAGCCTTGCAAATGTATGCAGATATTCGGGCTTTGCGTCTACATTGGCACCGCAGTCGATGAGCAGCGAGAAGCGCCCTGCAGTCGGCAGCATCGTCGCCAGCGGAGAACGCTCTATACCGGGCTTTCTGCCTACCACCGCCTGCGCGCCTACCAGAACCGCGCCGGTATTGCCGCAGGATACCACAGCATCAGCTCTGCCCTCCTTCACCAGCCGCATGGCGCTCACCAGAGACGAATCCTTCTTGCGGCGTATCGCCAGAGTCGGGACGTCGCCCATCTCGATCACCTCTCGGGCGTCCACTATCTCCAGACGGTCGTGGTCATACTCCTCGCCCGCCAGTATCTTTTCTATATCTTCATGCCTGCCGACGGCATATACATATACATCCGGCACGCTGCGAACTGCCATAGCGCAGCCCTTCACTATCTCCCCGGGAGCACGGTCCCCTCCCATAGCATCCACTGCCACTCTGATCATATTCTCACCCCTCTATAACCAGCTCATCTTAAACTATGGAGGCTGTTTTTGCAACCTGTGGCGGGGGCGGGACTGATAGACACAGCTATGCACAAGGTGCATTTTTTGCTATCTGCTGTAAATGTATGAACAGGCAGCCGGGTTCTTGCCGTCTGCAGGTCGCGAATGCCTAGATGCGAACTTTCCTAT
>CAVJQN010000002.1:0-2541 GCA_963651635.1 Agathobacter sp. | reverse complement strand
CGGGCGACATGGCATCCGCTATCAGCCATATGACCATATCCAGCTTGTCGCATATACCCCACGCGGCTATGCTGTCAGTGCCCATGCTGTTGACCGCTGCCTGCGTGATGGAGTTGGCTATCGGAAAGAGCATAGACTGAAATGCGAGCGGCATCCCTGTCCTGACCATCTCCGCCAGCTCGGATGCTATCATTCCCCTCGCTCCGCTCTCGCTCTCCGGGACGGACGGCATCTTCCTGTAGGCAAGATATACCGCTATCGCAGCGCTGACAAACTGTGAGAATACCGTCGCAGCCGCAGCGCCCGCCACGCCCTGTCCGAATACCGCAACAAGGAGAAGATCTCCGACGATATTCACCGCCGTTGTGATCAGCAGTATGATCAGCGGGCTCCTTGAATCGCCGAAGGAGCGCAGCACACCCGCCGCCATATTGTAAAGGATCAGCGCCCACAGGCCGGAAAAATATATCCGCGTGTAGGTCAGCGACTGGGCATATATCCCCTCCGGCACCTGCATCCAGCCGACCAGCGTGCGGCTCAGCGCGACACCACCTATCGAACATATTGTCCCCAGCACCGATGCCGTCAGCCCCGCGGCGAGCATGCCGCTTCTGAGCCTGGCGGGGCTTTTTTCACCAAAATAGCGGGAAATCAGTATAGTCGTTCCCGCCGCAAGTCCGTTCATGAAATTGATGGGGAATTTGAACAGCGTATGCACCGAGTCTATGGCCGCAAGCGCCGTCTTTCCTGCAAATCGTCCGACCACGACCGCATCCACCGTCACGTACAGCTGCTGCACCAGACTGCTGAGCATCAGCGGCAGGACGAAATAAAGCAGTCCCCTGCCTATCGGACCGTCTACAAGACTGTATTTTTTCTCCATTTATACCTCATATGATCAATCTTTATGTCAGGGTCAAAAAAATGACCTTGACTGATACCGGATTGCTGCGCAAGCTTGCGTCGGAGGTCAGAACCTTGATCCCTTTGTATCATACATGTGACAGGCAACGCCGTGATCCTCCGTGAGCCAGTGCATCGCGGGCTTTTCGGCCGCGCAGATATCCACGCAGTGCTCACAGCGGTCTCTGAACGGACAGCCCTTGGGCGCGTTCAGAGGGCTCGGCGCCTCGCTGTCTATGCTCTCTATGGGCTGCGTGGGATCGGTATTCAGATCCAGCACTGCACCTATCAGAGCCTTGGTATACGGATGCGCCGCGATATTTGCCAGATTTTCACCCGGGAGCACCTCCACCAGATTGCCCAGATACATGACCGCCACTCTATGCGCTATGCTCTGCACCAGCGCCATATCGTGACATATGAAGCCTATGGTCAGATTTTTTTCTTTCTGCAATCTGACTATCAGCTCTATGATGGTCTTTTGGACGGACACATCAAGCGCCGCAGTTGCCTCGTCCATGATGAGTATCTCCGGCTCCAGCGCCAGCGCTCTGGCTATCGCCACTCTCTGTCTCTGACCTCCGCTCATATTGTGCGGATATCTGTCGGCAAACTCAGCCGGAAGCTCGACCATCTCCAGAAGCCGTGCCGCCGTCTCTTCCTTTTGCTGCGGCTTTATCAGATCATAATTGAGCAGCGGTTCGCAGACGATGTCGCGTATGCGCATCTTAGGATTGAACGATCCGCTCGGATCCTGAAATACCATCTGTATATGCCTGCGCGCCTGCCTCAGCTCCTCGCCGTGCAGCTTGGATATATCCGTACCGCCCAGCAGTATCTGACCGCTCGTCGGACGATCCAGCGCCAGCAGCATACGCATGAATGTGCTCTTGCCGCAGCCGGACTCGCCGACCAGACCCAGCGTCTCGCCGCGCCGCAGCTCCAGCGATATGTCATCATTGGCCACCAGCTCTCTGCCGCCGGATGCCGGATAGATTTTGGTTATATGCAGCGCCTGCATCATGATATCAGACATAGCGGCCTCCTTCCATGGACGGAACCGCCTCCAGCAGCTTTTTCGTATATTCGCTCTTGGCATCGTTCAGTATAGCCTCGCGGTCTCCCGCGTCCTCTATATGTCCGTCCTTCATGACTACTATGCGGTCTGACAGATATGCCGCCACGCCGAGATTGTGCGTGACCATGAGTATGGCGGTGCCGTAGTCGCGCCGCAGCTGAGCCATCTCTCTGACTATCTGAGCCTGCGTAGTCACATCAAGAGCCGATGTCGGCTCGTCCGCCATCAGAAGGCGGGGCTCATAGCTCATGCCCATCGCGATGCCCACGCGCTGCTGCATACCGCCGGAGAGCTGAAAGGGATATGACCTCATGATATTCTCGGGATCGGGCAGGCGCATACGTCCCAGCATCCTCGTACCCTTCTCCCAAGCCTCGTGCTTGCTGATATTTTCATGCGTACGCAGATATTCCGTAAATATCGCTCCTATTCGGCGCGTCGGATTCATCATGGCGCTGCTGTCCTGAAATATCATCGATATATCCTTGCCCCGCAGCCTCCGCCACTGCTCATGACTCAGGCTCAGCAGATCCGTTCCCGCGAAATGTATGCTCCCGGAC
>CAVJQN010000001.1:0-3399 GCA_963651635.1 Agathobacter sp. | reverse complement strand
GCTCCAGACGCATGACGCCTCCGGCTCTTGTCTTGAACGGCTTGCCGTCTGCCCCGTTCATCGTACCGAAGCCGATATGGACAAGGAAATGCTCTTCAGGGACGATGCCTGCCTTTCTTGCCACGCGGAAGAACTGCGTATAATGCATATCCTGACGGTTGTCCGATATATAGATATAGCCGTCCGGGGCGTACTCGCGCTCACGCTCTACCAGAGTGGCAAGGTCGCTCGTCGCGTACAGCGCCGCTCCGTCGGACTTGCGGATAAGGCACGGAGGTATCTCCTTTGTATCCCCCTCCTGCGTCACATCTACTACGACCGCGCCCTGAGACTCGTATGCGATGCCGCGCTCCAGCATATCATCGACCATTCCGGGGATGATATACTGTACATCCGACTCGCCCTTCCACAGCTCGAAATGGACATCCAGCGTATCATAGTTCTTTTTCAGATCCGCCTTGGATATCTCCATGATATGCTTCCATATCTTTATATACGGCTCATAACCCTCCTGCAGGAGCCTGGTCGCCTCATGCGCTGCCTCTCTGAAGGCCTCATCCTCCTTGGCCTTGGCGGAGGCCGCCGGATATACCTCTTCCAGCTCGCCTATCGTGAAGTCGGCATCCGCTCTGCCGCGTGCCTTCAGCTCCTCGATGATCAGGCCCATCTGCAGACCCCAGTCGCCCAGATGCACATCGCCTGTCATGTCGTTGCCCATATAGGCTCCGAGACGCTTGAGGCTCTCGCCGATGATTGCGGATCTGAGATGTCCGATATGCAGCGGCTTGGCCACATTGGCTCCGCCGTAATCAACTATGATTTTCTGAACCTTGCCGGTCTCGATACCGTAATGATGTTTGTTAGAAATTTCACGAATATAAGAAGACAACAGCCCTTTTGAAAGTCGGATATTGATAAATCCGGGCTTTGCCGCCTCCACACTTTCAAAATTACTGTTGTCCTTCAGCTTTTGAGCGATCCCCTCTGCGAGCTCCATCGGGTTCTTATGAGCCGCCTTGGCGGCAGCCATACATCCGTTGCACTGATACTCACACAGATCCGGGCGATTGGAGATAGTAACCTTTGCATAGGACTCATCCAGTCCGATACCGGTCATCGCCGCTCTTACGTCTCGCTCAATGATTGAAATGATCTTTTCCATAGTACTCCTGCACGCCTCGGTCCTGCCGGGCGGGAAACTCAAATCAGTCACAGAGTCAGGGCAGCCCGTCGGGCTGCCCTAATCATATTGTCATCCGGTAACTCACGCTCTTGAAAGATACTCACCTGTACGTGTATCTATCTTGAGTCTGTCGCCTATATTGACAAAAAGCGGAACCATCAGGGTAGCACCCGTCTCGACTGTCGCGGGCTTGGTGGCGTTGGTCGCCGTATTTCCGGCGATGCCGGGCTCTGTATCGGTGACTTCAAGCTCGACGAACAGCGGAGGCTCAACCGAGAAGACATTGCCCTTGTATGAGCATACTCTGACAGTCTCATTCTCCTTGACGAACTTCAGCGCGTCTCCCACCTTATCTTCATTGAGAGCTATCTGCTCATAGTTCTCATTATTCATGAAGTTATACATATCTCCGTCCTTGTAGAGATATTGCATATCAGCTCTCTCTATCATGGCGGTCGGGAACTTCTCGGTAGGTCTGAATGTTCTCTCAACAACGCTTCCCGATATGACATTCTTGATCTTCGTTCTGACAAATGCTGCACCCTTGCCGGGCTTTACGTGCTGGAACTCCACGATCTGATAAACCTGTCCGTCTATCTCGAGTGTGACGCCGTTTCTGAAATCGCCTGCTGATACCATATGATAACCTCCTGGATGCTAAAACTAAAAAGACAAAGACCGTACGCACACGGCCTTTGTAATATTAAAGCATAGCCTTTTACACTTCAAGCTTTTTTGCCGTATTTCGCGCTGTACCAAGGTATTTTTATTTATACATAATGTTGAAATCTAAATGTTGCAGCTGCCTGTACAAGCCGTATATCATGCGCAATGTTCCCGCCTGCCGCCGACTTTGCAGGCGAGACTGTACGCCCGCAGCACCGGAGTCTCCAGCGCACGCTTGATTCTGATCTGTATCTCGCTGTCACGTCCCAGCGGCGCCACCAGTATGCTTTTTATGCCGGCGAGATTGGCTCCCAGTATATCCGTGTATATCTGATCGCCTACAAATACCGCCTGCCAAGCATCTACGTCCATCACCCTCGCCGCCTCCCGATATCCGGCGGGCTTCGGCTTATCCGCGTCGCATATGTATCGCGTGCCTACATCCTGTGCAAACGGGCGCACCCGTGCCTCGTGGTTGTTTGATATAAGGCATGTGCGCATACCCATGTCTCTCAGGGAGGCAAACAGCGCCCTTACCCTGTCATCCGCAGGTGCATTGTGCCTGACAAGTGTATTGTCCACATCAAATATCACTCCGCGCACGCCGTCCTTATACAGCTTCTCGAACGGTATATCGTATGTGCTGTGATATCTGTAAGTCGGGAAAAGCGAAAGTCTCATTTCTTCAGCAGCTTTCCTATCTCGTCCATGAAGGTGTTGACGTCCTTGAACTCTCTGTAGACAGAGGCGAACCTCACATATGCGACCTGATCGACATCCTTGAGCTTATCCATGACCATCTCGCCTATCACCGATGTCGGAATCTCCCGTTCCTCAGTCGAGTATATCTGCGCCTCGATGCCGTTTATCATGTCATTGATCATCTCGGCGGATACCGGCCGCTTGTGGCAGGAGCGGATGATGCCCTGTAATATCTTGTCGCGGCTGTACGCCTCGCGCGTGCCGTCCTTTTTTATGACCATGAGCGGCAAGGTCTCCAGCTTCTCGTATGTGGTAAAGCGCTTGCCGCAGGTCTCGCACTGACGTCTTCTCCTGATCGACGAATTATCGTCCGTCGGTCTGGAGTCGATCACCTTAGTATCTGCCGCATTGCAAAAAGGGCATTTCATCCGCTTCCTCCGATCAGTTCATATATCCTCTGAACGCCTGTGCCTCATTTTTGAGATCCCGCATCAGATTGGTCGCATCGCTCGCATAGATGACATAGCTGTAGCCGCGGTCATAGAGAGCCTTGGCAGCCTCCGCATTGGCAGCGACGGTTCCGAGGAGCTTGCCTGCCGCCAGTATCCTCTTCTCGCAGTCGCGGATGACCTTCTGTACCTCCTCATGCGACGGATTCGCATAGTATCCGAGATTCGTGGACAGATCCATCGGTCCGATAAATATGCCGTCCAGTCCCTCTACCTCGGCCATAGCCTCTATGTTGGAGGCGCCTGTTCCGGTCTCTATCGCGCACATGACTATGGTCTCATCATTGGCATGCTGCAGATAGTGTCCCTTGTTCTGGCCAAAGCCGCATGCTCTCGGAC